>JAEKFU010000143.1 GCA_016522385.1 Pseudomonadota bacterium | reverse complement strand
CGATATGGTTGTGCGCACCGGATGACCCTGTTTGCCGAACAGATCCCAGAAAATCACCGGAAACGGATTAAACCTATAGTCATCAAAGCCTATCTTTTCTGCACGCTTGAACAGGAAGTCCTTGGGTTCACCTTCCTTTGCGATGCCCGATAGATCGCCCTTTATATCGGCGGCAAACACCGGCACGCCGGCCGACGAAAAACCCTCCGCCAAAATCTGCAGCGTCACCGTCTTGCCGGTGCCGGTGGCCCCCGTCACCAGACCGTGCCGGTTGGCGCGTTTGAGGTGCAACACCTCGTCCTTGCCGCTGCCACCGATAAAGATTGATGCATCAGACATAACGTTTTTTCCTCAACAGCGTTCCCGTCGCGCGGCAATCTGCTATAAATCGCGGCCTTACGCAAACCCTCATCAGACCCGGTTATTGCCATGCAAGATCTCATTCAACATATTGCCGAAAATCTCGGTATCGATGAGGTCACTGCCGAACGCGCCCTCGGCATTCTCTTGTCGCTGGTACGATCCCATGGCAATCAGAACAAAGTCGGTGAGCTATTCGACAAGCTGCCCGGCGCTGCTGATCTCGCCGACCTCCACGGCAGTGAAGGCGACAAAGGCGGTGGGTTGTTCGGCAGGCTCGGCGGCGGTTTGATGGGTGCCCCGCTGGCCGCTGTGGCCAAGTTGCAGGCCGCCGGTCTCGACATGCCCCAAATCAAGGCGCTCGGCCAGACGGTAATGGATTACGCGAAGGACAATGCTGGCGAAGAGCTGGTAAGCGAAGTGGCAACTTCGATTCCTGGCCTCAGCAGTTATCTTTAAGGCCGGCCAGTCTTCACTTGCGCCATTTCGTTGATGGTGAAAGCGCAACAGTGACTTCCTCGGGCTTGACCCAAGCATTGATGTATCCACACGCCTTGGAGTTGGCCGTAAGACGGATCCTCGGGTCAAGCTCGAAGAAGATAGTATGGGGAACGCGGGGAGACGATGTCTGCCCCGACCATTTGCAAGCAAAGCGCCGCGCGCTATAAGTTTTGCTGCAGTGCAACACATTCAAGGTCGACGGGCAGCCTAATGAGCGATTTACGACTGGCAGCTGAATTTCCGGCCGACAGCGAGGAGGAATGGCGCGCGCGCGTTGAACGCGTCCTGAAAGGCACATCCGCTGAAAGCCTGATCACCAAGACGCCTGATGGCATCAACATTCAGCCTCTCTATTCGGCTGACAGCAAGGTGAGTCCGATCACCCGGTCGGCGACCGGCTGGAAAGTTGTCCAGCGTATGGACATTCCCGATCCCGCAGTCGCTAATTCGCAAGCACTCGAAGATCTCATGGGTGGCGCCAGCGGACTGTCGCTGGTTCTGCCGCAAACCGTCACGTCGGGCGCCCATGGCGTGGCCATATCCGGTCTCGATGATCTCCAGTGCCTGTTCGAAAATGTCGAACTCGACTTCATCACGCTGCGCCTTGATGTCGGCGGACACAGCCGGTGGGCAATCCCACTGCTGCTGTCGCTCTATGCGGAACGCAATCCGAATCCGGAACTATGCGAGGTAAACTTTGCCATGGACCCGGTCGGCAGGTTCGCGCTCGATGGCACGGTGTCGAGCGAACAACTGATGGCCGAAGGCATGGCTGCGCTGTTCAGGCAGGTCGATGAATCCGGCCTACAAGGCACGGTCTTTGCCGCTGATGGGCGTGTCTATCACGGTGCCGGCGCGACACCGGCACAGGAGCTCGGCCTAACGCTCGCGACCGCCGTGCAATATCTGCGCGCCCTTGGCAGCCAGCACATTGCACTGGCGAGCACCGTTCAGCAAATTGGTCTCGTGCTCACGGCAAATGCAGATTTGTTCATGACAATGGCAAAGCTGCGTGCCGCGCGTCTGATCTGGGCTAGGTTGCTCGAGGTCATGGAAATGCCGCAGTCAGATGTCCGCATTGATGTCGAGACATCAATGCGGATGATGTCGAAGCGCGATCCCCATGTAAACATGTTGCGCGTCGGCGCCGCCATATTGGCCGCCGGCATTGGCGGTGCCGACACCATCACCGCCTTGCCGCTCACCGTTGCAAGCGGTTTGCCGGACGGATTTGCCCGTCGCATGGCCCGCAACAGTCAACTCATCCTGCAAGAAGAGTCCGGCATTGGCCGCACCGGCGATGCGGCAGCCGGATCGGGTTATGTCGAAAATCTCACCGGAGAACTTGCTATGGCGGCCTGGCAGGTTTTTCAGGATATTGAAGGCCACCAAGGCATGCTGTGCGCCCTCCAATCGGGTTATATCGCTACGCAGCTGGCCAAATCGCATAACGAGCGTGCCGCCCGGATTGCCAAACGCGACCAAGCATTGACCGGTGTCACCGAATTCCCTGACCTCAAGGAATTCCCGATTGAGATGCTCGATTTCGCCGTGCCTGATGATTGGCCGCCTGTTGAGGCAAGCTGCGCCGACCAACAGGAGATTGCCGCAGGCCCGTTGCCGCAGATGCGCGACGCAGAGCCTTACGAAAAGCTGCGCGACCTAACCGAGGCCCATCAGTCAACCAACCGTGACGAAGCGGCAATCTTCCTGGCCAATCTCGGTGCAGCGCATCAGTTTACAAGTCGTGCCAGCTGGACCAGTAATCTGTTCGCCGTCGCCGGAATCAAAACGGCAAATGCCAGTGGCTTCGCATCGGCCGAAGCGGCTGGGGAAGCATTCAAAAAATCGGGCCTTTCGCTGGCCTGTATCTGCTCATCGGATGATGTCTATGCGGATATGGCCGTCGCCGCAGCAAAGGCATTGAGGGATGCTGGAGCCGCACGTGTCTACATTGCCGGTGATCCGGCAGGTTTCCATGATGCCCTGGTATCGGCTGGTGTTGATGATTTCCTGGTGCGGGGAATTGATATCCGCCGCGTCTTGCAAGACGCACAAGCAGCGCTCGGCATGGCCGAAACGTGAATTTGGGTGTATTCTAGGCCATGGCTGTAATTCCGGATTTTACCAAGATCGATTTCGTGCGGCCGGCTGACGCCGGCTGTGCTGAAAGTGCGACGGATTGGACCACGCTCGAAGGTATCACCATCAAATCGCAATACGGTCCCGACGACGTCGCCGGGCTTGATTTCCTGCACACGTACCCGGGCGCGCCGCCGTTTCTGCGCGGACCCTATCCGACAATGTACACCACCCAGCCATGGACCATCCGCCAGTATGCCGGGTTCTCGACGGCTGAAGATTCAAACGCCTTTTATCGGCGCAATCTCGCTGCCGGGCAGAAAGGACTATCAATCGCTTTTGATCTGGCGACCCACCGTGGCTATGACAGCGATCATCCACGAGTAGCCGGTGATGTCGGCATGGCTGGTGTCGCGATCGATTCAATCTATGACACGCGCACCCTGTTTGACGGCATTCCGCTCGATCAGATGAGCGTGTCGATGACCATGAACGGTGCAGTGCTGCCGGTCATGGCGCTCTACATTGCGGCAGCAGAAGAGCAGGGTGTCAGTGCGGAAAAGCTGACCGGCACCATCCAAAACGATGTGCTCAAGGAGTTCATGGTCCGCAATACCTATATCTACCCGCCGGACCAATCGATGCGCATAATCTCCGACATCTTCAGTTTCACAAGCCGGAATATGCCCAAGTTCAACTCGATTTCGGTGTCCGGCTACCATATGCAGGAAGCCGGCGCGTCGGCCGATCTCGAACTCGGCTACACGCTCGCCGACGGCGTTGAATACGTCAAAGCCGGCATTGCCACCGGTCTCGATATCGACCAATTCGCACCGCGCATCTCCTTCTTCTGGGCGATCGGCATGAATTATTTCATGGAGATCGCCAAGATGCGCGCCGCTCGCATGTTATGGGCCAAGCTGATCAAGCCGTTCGGTCCGAAAAATCAGCGCTCCCTGTCGCTGCGCACCCATTGCCAGACCTCTGGCTGGTCACTCACCGCACAGGATGTCTTCAACAACGTTACCCGCACCAATTTGGAAGCCATGGCGGCAGTGCAGGGTCAGACCCAGTCGCTGCACACCAATGCGCTCGATGAGGCGCTCGCTCTGCCGACGGATTTTTCCGCCCGCATTGCCCGCAACACGCAGTTGTTCCTGCAGCACGAAGCCGGCGCCTGCCGGGTCATCGATCCCTGGGGCGGCAGCTATTTCATCGAACGTTTGACCCATGATCTTGCGGCCAGGGCCTGGGAACATATTCAGGATATTGAACAGCTCGGCGGCATGGCCAAGGCGATTGCCGCCGGCGTACCCAAACTGAAGATCGAGGAGTCCGCTGCCCGCACCCAAGCGCGCATCGATGCCGGCGAGCAGACCGTCGTCGGCGTCAACAAGTTCCAGGTCGATGAACGCGCCGGCATAGAGATTCTAAAGGTCGAAAATGCCCAGGTTCGCGCCACTCAGATCGCCAAGCTCGAACGCTTGAGGGACGAGCGAGATGAGGCCGCCTGTCAGTCCGCGCTGGACGCCCTTACCACCATCGCATCAAGCGGCGAGGGAAATTTGCTTGCCGGTGCCGTCAGTGCCGCCCGGGCCAAGGCCACGGTCGGTGAAATATCATATGCCTTGGAAAAGGTCTGGGGCCGCCACGTTGCCGAGATTAAGGCGGTGCGCGGCGTCTATCGCAAGGAGGTTGGCGAGATGTCCGAGGCAGTCGAGCGCACCCGCGCCATGGTCGAAGCTTTCGAGGAAGCCGATGGCCGCCGGCCTAGGATCCTCGTTGCCAAGATGGGTCAGGACGGCCATGACCGCGGCCAGAAGGTCATCGCGACCGCATTCGCTGATCTCGGATTCGATGTCGATATCGGCCCACTGTTCCAAACACCCGAAGAGGTCGCTCGACAGGCGGTCGAGAATGATGTCCACATCGTTGGCATCTCGTCGCTGGCTGCAGGCCATCTCACCCTGGTTCCGTCCCTGAAATCAGCATTGGCCGCCGACGGCCGCGAAGACGTGATGATTGTTGTCGGCGGTGTCGTCCCACCACAGGATTTCGACGCTCTCATGGACGCCGGTGCATCAGCCATCTACCCGCCCGGTACGGTCATCGCTGAAGCGGCCCAATCGCTCCTGGTAGAGCTGAACGCGCGATTGGGCTACACGCAAAAGGCCGCGGAGTAGCGGCTACATACCTTATTTCGCACGGTAACGTCCTTGTGTTTGACCTAACGACGGATGTCTCCACAAGCGCTGAACAAGCTCTAGTCATCCCTTTCTTTGCGGTACCGCACCAGCCGCTCCTCCAGCGTTCCCGTATGCAGTTCGAACAAATGATTGTCGAAATCGTAGAAATACAGTGACTCGCCTTCGCCTTTCACACGGGGCCTAGGCGGCTTCACCTTAAGCCCGAGTTTATCAATCGCCACGTGATAGTCCGGTAGATCATCCTGCGGCACTTTCAGCGCCACGTGGTTGTAACTGCGCTCGGCGACCGGCTCACCCTCCATCGCAACAATCCACTGCCCGCCCAGCACAAAGAACTTCTCACGCGACACGGAAAACGTCCGATCGCCGCTCGAATAGACTTCTCGACCGCCAAGCGCGCCCACGATCAGCTCGGCCATCTTGTCGAGGTCTCGCACCACGAAGGTTATATGACTGATGCCTTCAATCGTCATTTGTCCCTGCCATACGCTACAAGCCTAGCGCGCGCCTTTGAGCTGTCATCTTCGTTGCCGCTGTCGAGACCGTAGACATAGGCCTGGGTGAACAAAAAGCACGCGGCATTGATGTCTCCTGCCGCCTCCTTCATCTCACCGGCCTGTAGATAAAGCGCACACAGGCGATATCTGTCATCGGCTAGATGCGCCTGGGTAATCTCATCATTCAGGCGCGTCGCTGACAGTTCGCGATTCACGAGGCCAGCGAGAACCGCTGCGCTACCCAGTCATGGAAGCAATGAGTGCCGTTGTCCATCACTGGTGAGAATTTCCCACCATCAAACAACTGCGCCGAACGACCACGCTGCATGCCTTCAACGACAAATATGTCCTCCTCGAAGACTTCGCGCCACATCTCAGCATGCCTCACCCTCAGGTCGCGCCAGTCTTCGCCGAGCATCTCTTCGCTGGCGTAATAGACCTCGACCCGCTCGATCGTCCGATCAACGGCCACGGCATCGAGCAGGATGGCAAAGATGTGGTCCTTGTGCACGCCGAGCAGGGCATTGGGATAAAGCGTGATGTATTCGGCAACCGTGTCCCATTTGCTGCCCAGTCCGCTGAAGCGTGAGAAGGTCCGCCCGCTATCATCCAGCTGCGGGTTGTAGACCAGCGTGCCCTGGCCGGAAAACGCCATCGGTTCGACGATATTGTAGTGATCCTCAAGGCGCGAATAGCTGTTGAGCCCGGGATGGATCCACGGCAGGTGATAGCTCTCGCAATAGTTCTCCACTGCCAGTTTCCAGTTCGTTTTGACATCAAGTGAGAACGACGACATTTCTCCGCCATGCCACAACGGTTGGTCGACGAATTCCGACCAACGCTGCCGCAGCTTGCCGGCATAGTCTTCGAACGCCGGCGCGTCGCCAGACAGGTTGACCCAGATCATGTCCAAGAAGACATGCGAGCGCACCTCGATCAGCCCAAGTTCTTCCCGTTTGACGCTCTCATGCAAATTCTGTCCCGGCCCGCCGACATGTGGTGTCGTGCGTAATCTGCCGGCAAGGTCATAGCACCATGAATGGTAGGGACAGCGGATCACCCCGCGCAGCGCCGTCGGCTGATCGACCAGGATCATCCCCCGGTGACGGCATACATTCTGAAATACCTTGATGCCCAGATCACCGTCCCGCAAGATCAGCAAAGGCTGCCCGAGAAACTCTACCGGCATAGCCGAGCCTTTTTCCGGCACGTCCTTGCCAAACCCAATGCAGGCCCAGTTCTGGGCGAAAACCACCCGTCTTTCCGCGGCGAACACATCCGGGTCGGTGTAAAATTCATTCGGCAGGCCTCTCGCCGTTTCCACCGGCTCTTTGACCTTGTTCAACATGTCAGAATCGATGCGTGTCATGGCAGTGATCCTTGAAACAATTGACCATCCAGCCATCTACGCCCTTTTGCCATTTGTTGTGAAGATGACAAGCGGCAATTCAGCGTACGCCTGCGTCATCAAGTCCGGTGCAAAACTGCAACCGCAGAAATTGCTGAATGGCCCCATCCATCCCGACTGGAACGCCATTTTTGGCCACTTGTGGTGACGGCTTGCGGGATATGCGCTATGTCCGGCGGCGATGACGAGCGATGATGATACGCGCCAACTGGCCGACGAAGTGAAAGTCGGCAGCAGAGCCGCGCTCGGGCGTGCGATCACACTGATCGAATCAAAGCGCCCCGATCATGAAGCGGCGGCGCAAGCTCTGCTGCACACGTTGTTGCCCGATACCGGGAGCGCCGTGCGCCTTGGCATGACGGGCATGCCCGGCGCCGGCAAGTCAACGCTCATAGAAGCGCTTGGCAGCAAGCTGACATCCGACGGCCATAAGGTTGCCGTGCTGGCCGTCGACCCGACCAGCCAACGCACCGGTGGATCGATCCTCGGCGACAAGACCCGCATGACCAAACTGGCCATCAATGAAAATGCATTCATCCGCCCGTCGCCGGCCGGGACGACATTGGGCGGCGTTGCCCGCCGCACCCGCGAGACCATGTTGATCTGCGAAGCCGCCGGATATGATGTCGTCATCGTCGAGACCGTCGGCATCGGCCAATCGGAGACCACGGTTGCGGCCATGGTCGATTTCTTTGCCGTCGTCCAGGTCGCCGGCGCCGGCGACGAATTGCAGGGCATCAAGAAAGGCGTCCTGGAGATCGCCGACCTGATCATTGTCAACAAGGCTGATGGAGACAATCTAAAGCGTGCGCAGCAGGCTGTTGCCGAATATCGCGCTGCGCTGAACATTCTGACACCGGCCGATCCCTTGTGGCAACCACAGGTCCTGGCGGTATCGGCACTCTACGACACCGGCCTTGATGAACTTTGGAAGATCGTCGGGCGCCACGGCAGGATAATGCGCGATGCCGGTGCATTGGCCGAGAAGCGCCGTGAGCAGCAGGTCGGCTGGATGTGGGCGTTGCTTGAGGACCGGTTGAAACTGGCCGTCAGCCGCCATCCGCTCCTGGCAAGCCGATTGCCCGCATTGGAAGTAGCCGTCCGCGAGGGCACGATGACCCCGACGGCAGCTGTCAACGAGATCATTCGTGAATTGGGACTGCAGAAATGATCGTTAGGCGCCGCAAGGTGTTCTACGTCTCCGGTTTCGATCCGATTGGGCCAGGCGGCTATCACGATCTTTACACCGAGAATGCCGCCAAACAGTCGGCGCTTTCAGGCATGACTATTAGGGTCGGTCCGCGCCACCGGCGGGGCCCTCACGTTGCCGCCTGGCACATCGAAGCCATCGAAAACGGGGAGAGAGTCGAGACCGACTATTGCTTCTTGCGCTGGGATGACATCATCCGCAAGCACTGGCCGCGTGGCCCGTTCCGCTTGTTCGGCTTGATGGCTCGAACCTACCTTGCCTATATCCGTTCGGGTGTTCTGCGCCGCGTGCTCGCCAATTCCTGGCCAACCTTCATTTGTGGTAGCTATCCGCTTGTCGCCATGTTGCTGACGGCGTTGTTGTCGCTCGCAATCGGGCTAATGGTCGGCTTGGCGATCACTGCGCTGACCGGTTGGTCCGGCTGGGTCGCGATCGTCATCATGGTGCCGGCAGCCTTCGAGCTCTACCGGCGGCTTGTGGTGGTGTTGGATCGCAAAATCGAAATGCACTGGATCTCCCGGATCTACGTCTTCAGCCTGCTGCAGTCGGCTCGAACGGTTACCGAATATGAAATGCGTATTGAGGGCTTTAGCCGCATCGTTGCCGATGCGGCGGCAAGCGAGGAGGTGGACGAGGTCCTCCTCATCGGCCACAGCACCGGTGCCCAAACTGCCTTATCAATCCTTGCTCACGCGCTCGACCATAACCCGAATTTGGGGCGGGGTCGCGCCCAGTTGTCCTTTTTGACGCTTGGCGGCAGCATTCCGATGCTTGCCTGGCAACCGGATGCTGGTTGGTTTCGCAACGAGCTTCAACGGATCGCATCACACAGCCATCTCGACTGGCTGGACTTTACGTGCGCCCAGGACGGCGCCACCTTTGCGCTGCATGATCCGGTTGAGTCTGCTGGCGTAAGGCTTCCTGAAGGCATGGAGCCAAAGCCGAAGCTGCTGTCGATCAGGCTGTTTGCTCTATATCCTCCTGAACGCTTCAAACAAATCCACCGCAAATGGGGTCGAGTCCATTTCCAATACCTGATGGCCGGTGAACAATTGGCCGACTATGACTATTTTGCCATTACCGCCGGC
>JAEKFU010000066.1 GCA_016522385.1 Pseudomonadota bacterium | reverse complement strand
GCGGTCTTTGCTGAAGTTGTTGCGGCATCCGGTGCCGATTTCGTGCACCCGTACAACGATCCGCGGGTGATTGCCGGCCAGGGGACCTGCTCGAAGGAACTGGTCGAGGATATCGGCGATCTCGACGCAGTGGTTGCGCCGATCGGTGGCGGCGGCATGATTTCCGGTTCATGTCTGACGTTGTCGAACATTTCACCGGAGACAAAGGTCTACGCCGCTGAACCACTCAATGCCGATGATGCGTATCGGTCCTTCAAGGCAGGCCATATCATTGCAGACGATGCGCCACAAACCGTGGCCGACGGTCTGAAAGTGCCGCTCAAGGAACTGACCTGGCATTTCGTGTCAAACTACGTGGAGGACATCTTTTTGGCGAGCGAACAGGAGATCATCGATGCGATGTATCTGACCTGGCAGCGCATGAAGATCGTCATCGAGGCATCCTGCTCCGTACCGCTGGCAGTGATCCTGAAAAACCGCGAGGTGTTCGAAGGCAAACGTGTCGGCGTCATCATCACCGGCGGCAATGTGGATCTCGACAATCTACCCTGGATGAAAAAATAGGGTTTTGGGTAATTTCTAACGGGAGGACCGCTCATGAACGTCATGAAAAAAATCGAAGAACTGGAAGTCGGATACAATGTTCCTGCAAGTGTCGGCATGGACGAGGCGGACATCCAGACGCCCTGTCTGGTTGTCGACCTGGACGCTCTTGAGCGCAATGTCACAAAGATGGGCAATCTTGCCAAAGAGATGGGCGTGCGCCACCGTGTGCACGGCAAGATGCACAAATCCGTTGATGTAGCGCTGCTGCAGGAGAGGCTGGGTGGTAGTTGTGGGGTGTGCTGTCAGAAGGTTAGCGAGGCGGAGAGTTTTGCCCGCGGTGGCATCAAGGACGTGCTGGTCTCAAACCAGGTTCGCGACCCGGCCAAGATCGACCGGCTGGCCCGCATTCCGAAACTGGGCGCACGCACAATTTGCTGCGTCGACGACTTCTCCAATGTCGCCGACCTTTCTGCTGCGGCGGTCAAGCATGGCACCCAGATCGAGTGTTTGGTGGAGATCGACTGCGGCGCGGGTCGATGCGGTGTCACAACCACGCCTGAGGTGGTGGAAATCGCCAAGGGGATCGATGCGGCCGAGGGGCTGAAATTTGCTGGCATCCAAGCCTATCAGGGCGCCATGCAGCATCTTGAAAACTACAATGAGCGCAAGGCCAAGATCGACATAGCGGTCGCGATGGTCAAGGACGCCGTGGAGGCGCTGAAATCTGAAGGTCTGGATTGCGATATCGTGGGCGGCGGCGGCACCGGCTCGTACTATTTTGAAGGCAACTCGGGCGTCTACAACGAGCTGCAGTGCGGCTCCTATGCATTTATGGATGCCGACTATGGCCGCATTCTCGACAAGGACGGCAAACGCATCGACCAAGGTGAGTGGGAGAATGCACTGTTCATTCTGACGTCCGTCATGAGCCATGCCAAGCCGGACAAGGCGATCTGCGATGCGGGCCTGAAGGCCCAGAGCGTTGATAGTGGTCTGCCGGTCGTCTTTGGGCGCGACGATGTCGAATACATCAAGTGCTCCGACGAGCACGGCGTAATCATGGACCCGGAAGGCAATCTGAAGGTGAACGAGAAACTGAAGCTGGTTCCCGGCCACTGCGACCCGACCTGCAATGTGCATGACTGGTATGTCGGTGTCAGGAACGGCAAGGTTGAAACAATCTGGCCCATCACCGCGCGCGGACTGGCCTACTAGGGAACCCTGCGGATGCTGATTGTCACTGAAGAGACCTGTAAGGAAGTCGTTGGCAGCAGCGATGCGTTCTCGGCTGTCGAGGACGTCTTTGCGGCAATGGCCAAGGGTGATGCCTATAACTTTCCGGTCATCCGCGAAGCCATCGGGCATGCCGATGCGCTGTATGGTTTCAAGGCGGGTTTCGACCGGGCCGGTCTGGTGCTTGGCGTCAAGTCAGGTGGTTACTGGCCCGGCAACATGGAAAAGGGGCTGGGCAATCATCAGTCCACCGTGTTCCTGTTCGATCCGGACACCGGCCAGCTGCATGCGCTGGTCGGCGGCAACTACCTGACAGCGCTGCGTACCGCGGCGGCCAGTTCGATTTCGATCGCGCATCTTGCGCGCCCGGATGCCAAGGTGCTCGGCATGGTGGGTGCCGGTCACCAGGCCGGCTTTCAGCTGCGCGCGGCTGCACAGCAGCGTGACTTTGAAAAGGTGGTGGCATGGAACTTCCACACCGAGATGTTGCCGCGGCTTGCCGAGGTGGCCGGTGAGATCGGCCTGCCGTTTGAAGCCGTGGAGCGTGAGCAGCTCGGCGCCGAGGCGGATGTCATCATCTCGATCACCTCGGCCCACGAACCACTGATGATGAAGGACTGGGTGAAGCCGGGCACGCATCTGGCCTCAATGGGCACCGACACCAAGGGCAAGCAGGAGCTTGACCCACAACTGGTTGCTCAGGCCACGGTGTTCACCGATGAGATCGCTCAGTCGATCAGCATCGGCGAGACCCAGCACGCGATCGCTGCGGGCCTGATCGGCGAGGGCGACATCACGCCGATCGGCGACGTCATCAACGGCAAGCATCCCGGGCGCCGTTCCGATGATGAGATCACATTGTTCGACGGTACCGGTGTCGGTCTGCAGGATCTGGCGGTTGCTTCAGCTGCGGCAAAATTGGCCGAAGAACAAGGCAAGGCGCAGGTCATCACGCTTTAGCTCTTGTGTTATTTGATGTGAATCGGCACCGGCCCGCTCCCCCGCCCAGCCACCCCAAGGGTATCCTCGCATCGGGTGGTTGGGCGGGGGAGCGGGCCGGTGCCGATTCACATCAAATTACACAAGGGCTACAGCGTGACGACTTGCGCCTTGCCTTGCTCTTCGGCCAGTTTTGCCGCGGCTGAAGCAACGGCGAGATC
>JAEKFU010000096.1 GCA_016522385.1 Pseudomonadota bacterium | reverse complement strand
GGTCATGAAGCATCGTTTTCGGCACTTGAAGTCGGGCTTGAACCTACGCGCCAAAGTGATCGGCATTTTGGCCGGCGGTACGATTTTTGTTACAATCGCAGTCGGCGTGCTGACGCTGGTCGCCCGCCAGTCCGACCATCTGCTCGAACGCGCTTCGATGGCACAACGCCATTTGGAACTACTCATTCTGCTCTCTGGGAGAATATCCGACTATGGGCTTGTGGTTCTCGAAGCGGTTCAGCAGCCCGCTGTCGATGAGCAGAAACTCTCTGCCGGTCGCGACCGCGTCGATGCCATATTCCAGTCCATCGAGGCTGTCATTGCCGATCAGGTAAAGCTGTTGCCGTCAGGTGATGCGCAGACGGCAGTCGCCACAAAGAGCCTGCTGAACGCACGCATGAGGGCACAATTCACCGCCCTGCGTAGCCAGATTAGCAACGCGCACGGCGGCGCCGACAGTCCAGACCGACGGGCGGACAACGTGCGCAATGCCATGAACGCATTCGGTGTCCGTTTCGCCCCACAACTGGCGCAGGCTATTGAAGACCAACGCATGGAGGTCAAGGCGGCACGCGAGGAAATGTCGAGTCTACGACGTAACGCAAACACCTTTGCCATTGTTTGGGTTCTGGCGGCACTCGTCGTCTCCTGGTTGCTTTACTGGCTCGCCGGCAGGCCGATCCTGAGCAGGATTTCGCAAACCGTTGCCGGTGCGATCGAAATTTCTTCCGGTCAATTGGAGCGCCGGCTGGAACCGGCCGGGCGCGACGAACTCACCTTGCTGATGACCAGGTTCAACCGCATGGCGGACAGTTTTTCTCGCCGCGAAGCCAAGCTGCTGGCCATGCAAGGCAAGCTCCAGGACACCATCGAAGAGCGGACGTCTGATCTCAGCTCGGCCAATGAGCAACTCGAGAAGATCGATGCCAACCGCCGGCGCTTTTTCTCAGACATCAGTCATGAGCTCCGCACCCCGCTGACGGTGATCATCGGCGAGGCCGAGGTCAGCCTGAGGCAATCAGCAAGAGTCGACGCCGAAACCACAACGAGCCTTGAAACAATTCTGACGCGCGCCCGGAGTTTACGGCGCCGTGTTGACGATTTGCTCAGGATAGCCCGGTCGGAAAGCGGCAAGCTCGACCTGGAACTCCAGGCGCATAATCTCAACACCGTTCTGAAAGATGCCATCGAGGATAGCCAAACGCTCGCCAGCAGCCATGGTGTGGCGATAAAGGCGCAGTTGCCCGGCGCTCCCCTGGTGGCCGGATACGACAAGGAATGGTTGCGTCAGGCGGTGAGCGGCCTTCTGGCCAACGCGATAAAGTACTCGCCCGCCGACACCGAGATCACGGTTGAAATGGTTGAGGCTGAAGGATCCGCCACGATCACGATTGCTGATCAAGGTTTCGGCATATCGGCGGATGATCTACCCCTGATCTTCGAACGTTTTTACAAGGGCGAAGACGAAAGCCATGCCAGCGCCGGGGGCTTTGGTATCGGGCTGTCACTGATCAAGTGGGTGATCGAGGAACATGGCGGGACGATCACCGTCGAAAGTCCTACTGCAAATCCCGCGCAATGCACCGATAATATCAGCCATGGTAGTACATTCACTATAAAGATGCCTTTGGTGGCTGCATGAGATGGCGATGAGCATACTGGTGGTGGAAGACGATAACG
This sequence comes from Pseudomonadota bacterium, assembly GCA_016522385.1. Classification (GTDB taxonomy): domain Bacteria; phylum Pseudomonadota; class Alphaproteobacteria; order Rhizobiales; family Aestuariivirgaceae; genus JABDJG01. The sequence goes on along the minus strand of JAEKFU010000096.1, from coordinate 1,086 downwards.
ACATTTCGACACTCCTCAAAAGGGGCTTCGAGATGGAAGGCTATGATGTGGACTGCGCCGGGTCCGGTGAGGAGGCCATGAACAAGATTCTTCGCAAGCCCTATTCCACCATGATCCTTGATGTCATGCTGCCGCGGCAGTCCGGATTGGAGGTGTGCAAGCACATACGCGAAGCCGGCAACGACCTGACGGTCATCATGTTGAGCGCCCGCGACGCAGTTCCTGACCGGATTGAGGGCCTCTCCGCCGGTGCCGACGATTATGTCATCAAGCCATTCGAATTTGCCGAGTTGCTGGCCAGGGTAAAGGCACACGAGCGGCGCGGGCAGAGCGCCGGCCCTGCCGATGACCCCCGCCTCAATATTGGCGCCGGCATGATGTTTGATGTCGGTATCCGCAAGGTTGAGACCCAGGATGCATCAGTACTACTGACCGAACGCGAGGCAGAGCTTCTGATGTTGTTCGTCAACAATTTGGGGAAGCCGTTGTCGCGGCTCGACATTTTCAGTGCACTTTGGGCCGATGACGGCGGTAACGCCATCAACGTCGTCGATGTTTATGTTGGATACCTCAGACGCAAACTATCAGCGCTCAACGTGAATCCCAAAGCAGTGATCAAAACGGTTCGAGGAATGGGATTTCTGTACGATCCGAAAGACGCAGGCGGCACTGACTAAGGTTTGCTGTAAATTCTGGAGTTCCCCGATGCTAGGAAACACCGGACAAGCCGCGATTGCAGCATCAGATCCGGCGATACGACACCATGCTGCTGCAACCAGTGTGACTGAATGGCATAGGCGGCCCGCTCGCGGTTGCGCCATTCTGTGCAGTCCCTGGCCAGATGGCCGGTCCGCATTCGCTGGATATGGTGCACCAGTTCATGCACCAGTACGCCTTTGGCAAAGACGCTACGCCTCGGATCGAGGCGTTCATCGAGATAGATCGTGCCTTCCGGCGCGTACCAGGCATAGACGCGGCACTCGCCACCGCATACCCGCTCCTGCAGTTCCCGTGGTTCGATGGACAGGGTCCGCGGCGCATCCAAGGGCTGCTGCTGGAGCATGGTCAAGACGGCTAGGAGAAGGT
>JAEKFU010000023.1 GCA_016522385.1 Pseudomonadota bacterium | reverse complement strand
GTATTGAGCGGTCGAACACCATGCCAAGCCCGCCGCTATCGACCCGCCAGCCCATAATGTCGAGCGTGTCAGGCCATGTGTGTTCGCCACCATGCTCGATCTCGCCGAGAGCTTCTCCACCGCCAGCGGAAAGGACCACCGCCGCAGCGCCGTCGCCAAATAGGGCACTGGCCACATTGTTCGACTGGGTCAACTCATCATACTGGAACGACAGCGTACATAGCTCAATCACCACCAGCAGCACCTTGCTTTGCGGTTCAGCCGCTGCCAAGCGCGCCGCCAGCGACAAACCGGTAACACCGCCGGCACACCCCAGACCGAACACCGGCACGCGGTGAACATCATCGCGAAATCCCATCGCGTGCATCAGCCGGGCTTCGATGGTGGGTGTGGCGATGCCAGTGGAAGAAACGGTGACAAGCGTGTCAATCTCGCTGGCCAACATCTGCGCACCGGCCAGCGCCCTGGTAACTGCCTGCGTGAACAGCTCTTTGCTGACGGCAATGTAAGCATCATTTCGCTCACGCCAGCTGCGCGGTTGCCTATACCAGTCTGCAGGCCGCGCAGAATACTGGATGCCGATATCAGCATTAGTGCAGACGTTCTTGAGCGGGTCAAAATCGACCATCCGTTCACCAAGAAGCCCTGTGACCCTGTCTGCAAGATCTTGTTGACGGAGCTGGTGATCAGGCACTGCCGTGGCAAGCGACCGAAGCATCGCGCGGTCGCCCGATGTTTGAATACAATGGAACATCTAAAATTGCACCCTAGCTGCGAAACTGTACGACATTACGGTTTCACGATGGACAATTGCGACTCACTCCTGCGTGAAAATATCTCGCTACAATGTGATCGACGGACCATAGCTTGTAATGAAATGCTAACAACTTAATGCCAAACTGAAGTTGAGAAGAGCTAGGCATTGCGGTTGGCGACAAAAGATCGGCAACAACCGTGACAAAATGAACCGCCCGACAATGGTAGACCCTGACCAACAGAACCGCCGCGGGGCTCCGCGGTACAGTATAGTGCAGGAAGGTATCATCGCATGTTCCGCAACGCATGCGAGGCAGCCCTGCGTTGTGCACGACATTTCCGAGACAGGGGCCAGATTGGAAGTTCAAGACGTCAATAAGGTTCCATCCGGTTTTCAGCTCATCATAAAGGTCGGTGATTTTCGCGCGAACTGCATTGTAGTCTGGCGTTCGGATACGGAAGTCGGCGTCATCTTCGAAACATCGACCTGGTAGTATCCTGCCCTTGGCGGGATTGACTATTCCACGGCCTCTGCGCCACGACGGCTGGCGCGCTTGCGCTCATGGGTATCCAGAAGCGCCTTGCGCAGACGGATCGATTGCGGCGTTATCTCGACCAGCTCGTCGTCACCGATATAGGCCATCGCCTTTTCCAGAGTCATGCGAACTGGCGGTGTTAGCTGCACGGCATCATCCTTGCCCGCCGCGCGGATATTGGTCAGCTGTTTGCCCTTGAGCACATTGATCTCTAGATCCGTGCCTTTGGTGTGTTCGCCAACGATCATGCCGGCATAGACCTTGGCGCCGGGATCAATGAACATCGGCCCGCGATCCTCCAGCTTCCATAACGCATAGGCCACTGCACTCCCATCGCTGTTTGAAATCAGTGCTCCGGCCCGACGCCTCGGGATAGCCCCAGCATAGGGCTTATAGGCATGAAACAGCCGATTCATGATCGCAGTGCCGCGCGTGTCGGATAATAGTTCACTGTTGTAGCCGATCAGGCCACGCGTTGGCGCATGAAACACAACCCGCTGCCGCCCCGCACCTGATCGCCTCATGTCAGTAAGCTCAGCACGTCGCTCGGACAGTTTTTGCACCACCGCGCCGGAACATTCTTCATCCACATCGATGATGATTTCTTCAAACGGCTCGAGGCCTGCTCCGGTCGCCTTGTCGTTGCGCAAGACCACGCGCGGCCGCCCGACCGTCAACTCGAATCCTTCCCGACGCATTGTCTCGATCAGGATCGCCAGCTGCAGCTCACCGCGGCCGGAAACCTGGAACGTATCGGCTTCACCCGGCACATCAGCGATTTCCAGCGCGACATTACCTTCTGCTTCGCGCATCAGCCGCTCGCGGATCACCCGGCTCTGCACCTTGTCTCCTTCGGTACCGGCCAACGGTCCGTCATTGATGCGGAACCGCATCGACAGGGTCGGCGGATCGATTGGCTGTGCAGCGATCGGTTCACTGACCGATGTCTCGCAGATTGTATCGGCAACGGTTGCCCTTGTTAGGCCGGCAATGGCGATGATGTCACCAGCTTCCCCGGCATCGATCGGCTGGCGTTCAACTCCGCGGAACGCCAACACCTTTGACACCCGGCCCAGATCTGCAACTTCACCTTCACGCGACAGCGCCTTAACCGATTGATTGGGCTTGATCGTGCCCGATGTAACACGGCCGGTCAGTACCCGGCCGAGAAACGGATTGGCTTCCAGCGTGGTCACAAGCATCCGGAACGGCCCGCCCTCGACTTCTGGTTCAGGCACGTGTTTGAGGATTAGATCGAACAGCGGTGTCATCGAGTCTTGTGGCCCGTCAGGCTCGCCCGCCATCCAACCCTGCTTAGCGGAGCCGTAAAGGATTGGAAAATCGAGCTGCTCGTCATCGGCATCTAGCGCTGCGAATAGGTCAAACACCTCGTTGACCACCTCGACATGCCGCTCTTCCGGCTTGTCGATCTTGTTGATCGCCACGATCGGCCTAAGCCCGATATTCAGTGCCTTGGCGAGCACGAACTTAGTCTGCGGCATCGGGCCTTCGGCGGCATCGACGAGCAGAACAGCGCCATCGACCATGTTAAGAATCCGCTCGACTTCGCCGCCGAAATCCGCATGACCCGGTGTGTCAACGATATTGATGCGGGTCTCTTTCCATTCGATTGAGGTCGCTTTCGCCAGAATAGTAATGCCGCGTTCACGCTCCAGATCATTGGAATCCATTATCCGCTCGGCGACCTTCTGGTTGTCGCGAAATGCGCCCGACTGTGCCAGCAGCCGGTCAATCAGTGTCGTCTTGCCGTGATCGACATGTGCAATAATGGCAATGTTGCGCATGCTCATCGAGAAGTTCTGCCGTGAAATTGCGAACCTAATTGAATAGTGAGCGCATCTAGCGCGCACTGGGTCAGCGAGTGAAGGGCCTCAGGCAAGGGTGCGACACCACGCGCCTATCCATCGAACACGGTCTTTGGCTTGCAACCCGAGGCATATCAATCATCCGGTTGCCGTATCGCCGGCAGCACAAACCGTGTGATAATGCCAACGGGCAGCTTCCAGGCATCCGGCTGATTGTAATTGCCGGCAAATACCGCCACCACCAACTGGTTCGTCGGACTAACCATCAAGCGCTGTCCGCCATTGCCAAACCCGGCCACCCAGTGCGGCGGCGTGCCTTCAGGCGCCAGCCACCAAAACAACCCATATCGGATCCCGTCCTGCAGATTGGCATGCGGTGTGAACGAGGCATCCAGCCAGTCTGCCGGAACCACCTGCTTGTCTCCCCATTTGCCCTTATTGAGGACCAGGGAGCCGATTTTTGCCAGATCGTGAACATTGAGGCGCAACCCCGATGCAGCGGACGGAACGCCATCGCTGCCGCGAACCCACTCGAACGTTTTGATCCTGAGCGGGGCAAAGAGCTTTTCGCGGGCATAGTCATCGACTGAATTGCCGGTCCCTTTGGTGACCAGGTGACCGATGACTGCTGTCGCCCCGCCATTGTAGGTCCACCACTCACCCGGTTCGTTGACCATCGGACGGTCCAGCACAAAACGGTACCGGTCGGCAGCCATTTCCATAGCAATTTCGCTGTTGCGCGGGTCGCTGTAGGGCAGCTCCTCGTTCCACTCGGTCCCCATTTTCAGTGACAGGGCATGGCGCACCAGAATCTTCCGCCTTTGCGGATTACTTGCCAGGTCGGCGTAGGCCGGGAACTGCGCGATCAAACTTTCGTCGAGCTTCGGTACCAGCCCTTCTGACAACGCGATACCATAGATCAGGCCGGTAATGCTCTTTGTCACCGACCGCAGGTCATGCAGGCTGGCAGCGTCGGGCTGCACTTTGCCTAAGGGCCGGCCCCAGCGCTCATCGGCACCGGGGAAATGCTTCTCGGCAAGAATTTCCCCGTTGTGAATGACCAGGGCACTGTGCAGACCTCGCAACTCGCCAGACCGATACGCGATCTCCAGCTTGGTTTCGAGCATCGTGTTATTTTCCATTCCTGATGTTGGAGTGACCAAGATGAAACAATACAGCAGACAAGACCAAAACCGGTTGGCGCTGTTCAACTGCTACTCTGACGATTTCCGATCTCTTGCCGCCAGCGTTCTGAGCCGCAGGGCATTGAGCTTAATGAAGCCGGCGGCATCCTTTTGGTCATAAGCGCCTTCGTCATCTTCGAACGTGACCAACGCATCATCATAAAGAGATTTCGCAGATTTGCGGCCCGTCACCACGACATTGCCCTTGTAGAGCTTCAGCCGTACAGTGCCCTCGACAGGTTCCTGCGACTTGTCAATCAGGGCCTGCAGCATTTCGCGCTCCGGCGAGAACCAGAACCCGTTATAGATCAACTTGGCATATTGTGGCATTAGGCTGTCTTTCAGATGCGCCGCCTCTCGATCGAGCGTAATCGATTCAATTGCCCGGTGTGCGGCCAGCAATATGGTGCCGCCGGGGGTCTCGTAGATGCCGCGCGACTTCATGCCGACAAAACGGTTCTCGACCAAATCAATCCGCCCAATGCCATTGTCATGGCCCACATCGTTCAACGCGGAAAACAGCGCAGCCGGGCCCATCGTCTTGCCGTTCAGCGCAATCGCGTCACCGTACTTGAACACGATTTCGATCTCGGTTGCCGCATCAGGAGCATCGGCCGGATTGATGGTGGGCTGATAGACGTAAGCCGGCGCCTCGATCCACGGATCTTCCAGCACCTTTCCTTCCGAAGACGAGTGCAGCATGTTGGCATCGACCGAAAACGGCGCCTCGCCACGCTTGTCCTTGGGCACCGGAATCTGGTTCTCTTCGGCATAATTCACTAAGTCGCTACGTGACTTGAACTCCCAGTCTCGCCATGGCGCGATGATCTTGATGTCCGGGTTGAGCGCATAGGCCGACAGCTCAAACCGCACCTGGTCATTGCCTTTGCCGGTTGCGCCATGTGAGATCGCATCCGCGCCGGTCTCACGGGCTATCTCGATCAGCCGCTTGGCGATCAGCGGACGGGCGATCGAGGTGCCGAGCAGATAAACCCCCTCATAGACCGCATTGGCACGGAACATCGGGAAAACAAAGTCAGCGATAAACTCCTCGCGCAGGTCCTCGATGAAGATCTCCCTGATACCCAGCATCTCAGCCTTTTGCCGGGCCGTTTCCAACTCCTCGCCCTGGCCGAGATCTGCGGTGAACGTGACCACCTCGCAACCATAGGTGTTCTGCAGCCACTTCAGGATGATCGATGTGTCTAGGCCGCCTGAATAGGCCAGCACAACCTTGTTGATTTTGCCGTCGCCGGACATGGGAATGACAACCTTGGATCAGTATTACCGGGAATTCCGCGCGCACTATAGTCGGGTGCGATTTTTCGGCAAGTGGGAGTTTGACGTCCAACTACCGGTTTCACCTGGCCCGACCTTCGTCGGCAACGGCTGCTTCAGGCAATCAACAGGGCGGTTCTGCAAGGCCAGTCGCCCTGCCTTGCCTGCAGGGTAGGGAAATGTTCCGTGTGATCGAGATCGGATGTTGTGATCAAACCAACCTCTGTCGAGACACCATGCCCGCTAGAGCGTTTCTTTCTCATATGGAACCATTTGATGGTCCAAATCCGGTCACTCGGCTAGCGCACGATCGTTTCAGATTGAATCAATCTGAAACGTGAATCGTCCGCTAACCTATTGAATCTGAGCATGTTCTTATC
>JAEKFU010000022.1 GCA_016522385.1 Pseudomonadota bacterium | reverse complement strand
CAACTTGATCGATCCGAGCATATTGACGTAGAGTTTTCGATATCATGCGGCGAATTTGTTTGTGTGTGTTGGCAGCTATCTCAGCTGGCCTATCTTCTCATCAGGTCGATGCCCGGCCGGTCGGTGCATCATCCTTGACCGGTCTGCCGCTTTACCAATCCATTGCCCGTCACGAAGCAATCCTTCACGGTGTGCCGTTCAACCTGGTCGATGCCGTTATGTGGGTTGAAAGCCGGTACAATCCGTCCGCCACGGGCGGCGTTGGTGAGGTTGGTCTCATGCAGGTACTGCCGTCGACCGCCAGAATGCTTGGCTATCATGGGTCGCTGCGCGAGTTGCGTTGGCCATTGAACAACATCCGCCTCGGCACCCGGTACCTGGCCGGCGCCTGGCGGCTCGCAAAGGGTGACATTTGTACCACCGTGATGAAATACCGTGCCGGCCATGGTGAAAATCGCTTTTCGGTGCGTTCGGTCGACTATTGCCGCAAAGTGCGCGGTCATCTGGCAGCCGGCGGTTACAAGGTCACCGGGAGGTTACCTAAGCCGACATTTGGATTTTATACGGCCGGGTCCACAGCAAAATTTGGTCGCGGGATGAAAGATTTTGTCCTTGCGCCGAGAACAGCTGGCTGTTACGTCCGAGTTGTGCAACCCGGAAGACGATTTGGCGACTGCATTCCTCTTTCAAAGTTGTTAAAGAAGGGCTTGGTAGTTCGGGTCGTCAGGCCGAAGAAAACAAAGCGCAAATAGCTTGTAGAAAACCAAAGATGACACGAAACTTGACGTTTAGAATGTTTATAAATGAAGGTTTTTAGTGGGTTTGATTTGCAAATACGGCTAAGTTTGCACGCGTGGGTAGCAAAGGACTAAAGCGAAGGCTGTTCGTGACGACAAAATTTGTACCAAGTTAGGCTTGGTATCCCGATAAATCTTGGGGGAGATTTTGCGTTTCTGGGGTGACACGCAAGGATTCGGGTTGGCTGTGCTCGGCGCTGCAGCATCAATGCTGTGGAGTAGCTATGCGTGGGCTCTCGGCTGCGCCGATATTCCTGGCGCCGAAGTCGATCCTGGCCTGGACGCATTCACGCCGCTCAAAAGCTACGGCCGGCTTTTGCCGGAGTTCAAATCACGGCAAAATACCGAAGAGCTCAGACGCACGCTGATCGTGGAGCGCGTTGTTGGCCATCGTCTGCAATTGCCGAATGACAAAGGCATTGTGACGCTTAAGCTCGAGGCAAACGGCTCTGTTGCGATCACCGCTGCTCTCGCTTCTGGCACAATAAGACAAGCCACCGACGCCCGTCGCTTTGGCTTTGACAATGCCGACTATCTTGGCCAGCTAGCGAGAACGTTTTTTGCGCTCGGCATAAAGTGGCGGAACTATGCTGAGCCGCCTCCGGCGTCACTCGGTCTTCATTCGTTGCCGGCCAAGAACGGCGTAACCCGCATCGGCCAGACCACTCATGAGCTGAAGGGCGCGCCACTGATCAGCCATCACGAGGCGGTTTCCTATTCATGCAGCAGCAATGCCGCTTATGTTGGTGATCACAACAATCTTTCTTCACTTGTCGTGCTCAAGGGTACGCTCCGCGCGGTCCAAACCACGACAACGACGACGACCGATCAGATTCTCCATCTGACGATCAATGACCTGGTTCGGCAGAAGTCGGCCAGCATCGATGACACCATCGTGTTGCTGAACGATTTTCCGGACCTTGTTCAAGCACTCCGGGACCTCGCGAAGCTGCCTGCGGCGGATGGTGCGGCCGAAACCGATGCAGGAGATGATCAAAAGATTCTGACCGGAATCGCTTTGGCTGACCGGCCGGTTGCTGAACATTCACCGGTGACGCCGGCCGCCTCAGCGCAAAGTGATAACTCGCCTTCTCCGACGGATGCGGTGGCACGCGCGCCAAGCACAAATTGGGTTGCGATCTTGGTCACTCTCGCCATCATATGCGCGATGGTTTTGTTGGTACTGTACCAACCACGATTCACACCAAGACGCCGCCGTGATATTGTCACGCCGTCCGCTCAGGTCGCCGCCGTCGAAGAGGCACCGGCCCCTGCGGTCGAGGAGGCAGCACCGCAAGTGTCATCGACGCCCGACAAACCAGACAAGAGCTTGGACGCGCGCATCGCCGTACTCGAAACACTGCGCAGCGAGACCGAGACATTTCAGGAAAAACTGCAGGAAGCGCTTACAACCGCCGCCAGCGATGCCGAAGACACCAAGCAGGTCAAGGACAAGCTGACCAGAGTGCAAAGGCAACTCGTTCGCGTAACCAATGCCAAGGCCAAGCTGGAAGAGGCGGCTCAGGATGACCGGTCCAAGCTGCACGCTGCATCCGAAGATGCCCGCAAATACAAAGAGCTGGTCATTGATCTGAAAACCCGTCTGGCTCGTGCGACGGCCCAGGTCGAGAGTTCGCAATCGGTCATCATCGAACTGGAAAGCGCCAGCCAGATGGCAATCGAGCTTAATGCCGATTATCGCGCTACGGCCGAAAAGTCGGATAGCGAAAACACCGCCTTGCGCAGCCGCATTGAACTGCTTGAACAAGCACTGGCGGAGCGCGACGACCTGTTGAAGTCGACCAACAAGACCAATGAAGAAATCAGAAACACCCTGGTCGAAGAGCGCGCTGGCCGAGCTGCCGCAGAAAATGACGTCAACGATTTGTCGCGCGACTTGGAAACGCTGCGGCAGGAAAGCGAGGTCAAGCTGAAGCGGGCGAGCTTTGATGCCTTCGAAGCCGAGCATGCCCTGCGCTCAACGAAAGAGTCATTGGCAGGCCTGGAGCGCGAATTGGAAGAAGCCCGCCGCGAACATAGCCAACTCGAGCTCGATCGTCACGCCAAGCTGACCGAAAATGCGCGGCTGCGGGTCGATCACGGGGTGAAAGCGCGATTGCTTGAGAATAATGTGAGCGAGTTAAGTGCCCATATTGAAAACCTTGAAAAACTGCTGCGCGACAACGGCATAAAAGTTCCCGAACTCGCCTTGGCTCAGACCAACCGGGCCGAATCAGAACGCGATGTGACCGACGCAAGAGCTGACAAACGCGATACCGCGGGCGGTAATATCGTGGAGTTACGGACTACTCGCGCAGATCGCAGCTAGAGCGAGTCTTTCTCATATGGAACCATTTGATGGTCCAAATCCGGTCACTCGGCTAGCGCACGATCGTTTCAGATTGAATCAATCTGAAACGTGAATCGTCCGCTAACCTATTGAATCTGAGCATGTTCTTATC
>JAEKFU010000091.1 GCA_016522385.1 Pseudomonadota bacterium | reverse complement strand
CTTTTTCTTGGTCGCCATCTTTTTCTTGGTCGCTGCCATCTTTTGCAAATCCCCAGTTAGATGAATTTTCCGGACGCTGGCGATATTGGGATTAAAACGCTCAAGGTCAAGGGGAACGGGTCTGGACCGCGGGCCAAAAAAGCGGCCGGTAAAAACCGGCCGCTGTTTAATCTGTACGCTTACTTACGAACTTGGGGATAATGAGGCCCGGCTCGTATTGAAGTAGCTCCGGGGGGCTGGGGGGCTGAGGTATCCGATGCATCCTCCAGAGCCGGACCATTGAGGCAACAAACACAATGTGCACATGGATTGCGCCGGTATCTTGATCGATTTCCGGCAACAATGTGGTGAACTTGGCATTTCTTATTGGCACTTAGTATAAGTGTCCCTTCTGATGGTTTGGAAAGTAATACCGTTCGGTGCCGCACCAGGTTCTTGCCAGGCCTTGCAATGCTGTTCGAGATCGGCCATCATCTCAACGATGCAGGTCCTTTTGGACCGGTTAGTTTACAGGGGTAAAGGTCATTGAGTGATACGGAACCGATAGTTCCGCTCTGGCCGTGGCGGTCTGGCGCCGTGGCCGAAGGAGCATTTGCCAGACAAGTCGACAGCGTGTCGCAAATCAGTTTTGATCGGCTCGAACTCAACCATATTCTTAGCGTTTACGGATCAAAAGTCGCGCAGGGCGAATGGCGTGACTATACTTTGAACTTTGGGCTTGAGCGCGCGGAGTTCTGCGTCTATCGGCGCACCAGTGAAGTACCGCTTTATCGAATCGTCAAGCAGCCGAAGTTGGCGCGCAAACAGGGAAAGTATGCGGTGATCGCGCAAGGCGGCGCAATCTTGCGGCGCGGCCAGGATCTCGCCCAGGTGCTAAACGTGTTCCGCCGCAAGCCCAAGCTGGTATCGATCGTCTGAACTTAATTGGTGAATAACAAATCTGGGCGCCAGTCACAAAGACAATACAGGGAGGCGTCAAAGCAAACCCCCGGACAGAGGATGCTCAGTCCGGGGGTTTTGTGGTTCAAACCGTCTCGTTGAGACTAGTCGCTATTCATGATCCCTAAAATGTTCAGGATGTGGATGAACAGGGTGATGAAGCTGCCGTAGAGCATGAATGCACCGAAGATCGACTTCTGGCGCAATGCCGTGCCACCCTCACCGGTAACATACATCTGCTTGATGATCTGGGTCTCATAGGCCGTGATGCCGGAGAACACCAGCACGACCAGGCAGGATACCACTAGGCTCATGCCGACACTCTGGAAGAAGATCACGTTGGCGATCATTGCTATGATCAAACCGATCGTTGCCATCAAGAAGAATGTGCCGAAACCGGACAGATCACGTTTTGTAATATAACCGGCAAGGCTGGTTGCGCCGAATGTGATCGCCGTAATGCCGAGGGCGCGAATGATCAACTGGCCGCCGTCGATGCCCATGAAATAGGCGATCATTGGTGAAATCAGTAGGCCCCACAGGCCGGCATAGGTCCAATAGGCACCATGTGCCATGACGGCGCTGCCGCCAAAGATTAGCCGTGGCGCGAACCAACCAAGGCCGAGAATGCCGATGAACAGCACCCATTTCATCGGGCCCAGAGCGACTGCCGCCATAAGGGCTGGATTTGACGCCATGAACAGGCTTACGATCGCCGTAAAGGCAACGCCCAGCGCCATGTAATTATAGACGCCGAGCATGTAGGATCGCAGACCCTCATCCATTTCTCGGGCACGGACGCCAGTTTGCGGCTGGGCCGCTGATTTGTATTTGAAGTCAGCCATATTTGGTTCCCTCAAGCGGTGGAGACGAATTCTGAGCTGAATATGGGGAATTCGCCGCAAACATGCAAGTGTCATCAAACACCAGGTTAACGATAATTAGTGTAAGGTAAATGCCGTATTTTGGCGACTAATGAAGCAGATAATTGGGTGATAAGCGTTGAAGCGGTTCCTTTTCGTTTGTCTTGGCAACATTTGCCGATCTGCGATGGCAGAAGGCGTTTTCCGGGCTGAGGCCACGCGGCGCGGGATCAACAATATTGTGATTGATTCGGCCGGTACCAGCGACTGGCATATCGGGCAACCGCCGGATGCGCGCGCCATCGCAGCGGCTGCCAGACGCAATATCAACATTGCCGGATTGCGGGCGCGCCAGATCCGCGCCAGCGACTTCGAAAAGTTTGATCTTCTGGCGGCAATGGACGCAAGCAATCTTGCCAAGCTGCGGGCGTCAGCCGGCCCCAGATGGCAATCGAAAGTCAAGCTCTACCTCGATTTTTCGACCGACCTGCCAGTCAAGGAGGTTGCCGACCCTTATTTTGGCGGTGAAGAGGATTTTGATCACGTGCTCGATTTGCTGGAAATAGGCGCGCGTTCACTCGCCGACCACATCGTGGGCTAATTTATAGGTCTGTTCCATCGCATATGGACCGCCGCCGCGCGACGGGCGCGAAGAATACAGTACGAATCTCGAAACAGGAAACAGTCGGCTCTCGTAAAGATTATGCCTCGAGACGAACTGGTTGACCGTATCGGTCGATGCCTTTTTGAGCCGGGCGATGGTGACATGAGGCGTGAATTTGCGGCCTTCGCTGGCAAGCCCAATACTTTGGCAAATTCTTTCATGGGCTGCCTGCAGGCGTTGCAGCCA
>JAEKFU010000754.1 GCA_016522385.1 Pseudomonadota bacterium | reverse complement strand
ATCAAGTCGAGAACATCCTGCATATTGCCGAGTTCGGCGTAGCCTTGTTGCTGTTCCTGATCGGACTTGAACTGAAGCCACGCCGGCTGTGGACGATGCGCGGCTCGATCTTCGGTCTCGGCGGCAGCCAAGTGCTGCTATCGGCTGTCGTGCTGACGCCGGCGGCTGCCCTGCTGTTTCACGTCTCATGGTCAACGGCAGTGTTTCTGGCGCTGGCGCTGTCGTTGTCGTCAACCGCCTTCGTACTGCAAGTGCTTGACGAAAAGCGGGAACTGTCGACCAAACACGGCCGAGCAGCGTTCTCTGTCCTGCTGTTTCAGGATCTTGCTGCAATTCCGCTGATCGCCATGGTTCCGCTGTTGGCCGGCGGCGTTGCCGGCGAAGGTATATCGGTTTCAGCAGCGTTGCGGGCCATCGCTGCCATTCTGGTGGTGATCATCATCGGTCACTATGCGCTGTCGACGCTTTACCGGCTGGTGGCGTCAACCGGCGTACGAGAAGCGATGACGGCGAGCGCGCTGTTGACTGTCGTTGCCGTGGCGCTGCTGATGGAGGCGGTTGGCCTGTCGCCCGCACTCGGCGCATTTCTGGCCGGGGCGCTGCTGGCGGACTCGCCTTACCGGCATCAGGTCGAGGCGGATATCGCGCCGTTTGAAGGCCTGCTGCTCGGGTTGTTTTTCACCGCGGTCGGCATGGCGCTCAACCTGACATTGCTGGCTGCCAAGCCGGTGATCATCCTGGCGGCTGTGGTCGGCCTTCTCACCATCAAGGGAACAGTTCTCTATGTGCTCGGACGCTGGCGCGGTCTCGACAACCGCGCAGCGCGGCGGCTCGCGCTGGCCGTGTCGCAAGGGGGTGAATTTGCATTTGTACTGCTGTCGGCAGCCTTCGGCATCAATGTCATTGAACGGGAGCTGACGGAGCTGCTCACCGTGATCGTCACGCTTTCGATGTTGTCGACGCCGGTCCTGCTGGTGCTGGACGACATGCTTAGCCGACCGACACCGGCAAGTGACCGTGAGGCCGATGAGATGCCGGAAGAAGAAGGACACATTATCGTCGCCGGTTTCGGCCGTTTCGGCCAGATTGTTGCACGTATACTCCGCGCTCGCGGAATTACCTTCACCGCGCTCGATGAATCTGCCGAACAGGTCGCATTTGTTTCGCAGTTCGGCAATGAAGCCTTTTACGGCGATGTGACCCGCATTAACGTGCTGCGGGCGGCACGGATCGACAAAGCCCGGGCCTTCGTACTGGCGCTGGACGATGTCGAAACCTCCCTCAAGACAGCCGAAGTGATACGCACGCACTACCCTGACGTGCCCATCTATGCACGGGCCCGAGACCGAAACCATGCTCATCGGCTGATGGATCTGGGCATCGAGGCGATACGCCGCGAAACGTTCCTGTCGGCGCTTGATCTGTCCAAGCAACTGTTGGGCGGGATCGGATTCTCAATGTCGGAAGCGGCACGGACCGTCGAGCTGTTCCAGAAATTCGATGAGCGTCGCCTCTACGACGACTATGCCCACTACACAGACCTGGAGAAGCTCCAGGCGCTGGCCAAACAACGCTCTGAAGAGCTGGCAGAACTTTTCGAATACGATCGGGATGACTTTGAGGAGGCCGAAACCTAGTGGGGCTCAGCGATCCGCACTGCCGCGCCGGGTCGGCTCCGATTGCGCTACTAGTTATTTGGCAACGGGATGAACTCATCAGTGTCGCCCGGTGGCAGGCTGAAGCGGCCGTCCTGCCAGTTGCCTTCGCGCCAGGCCTGCTTGGCGGCTTCGATCCTGTCCATTGAGGACGCAACGAAATTCCACCAGATGTATCGGGGTCCGTCGAGCGTTTCGCCACCAAGCAACATCAGCCTGGCACCTGTTTCAGCGGCTTGCAGCGATACCCGGTCTCCGGAACGAAAAACCATCATCTGCCCGCTGTCGTAAACATTTCCGGCAACGCTGACCGCGCCATCAAGGACGTAGACCGCCCGATCCTCATGATCGTCCGGCAGCGGTAGTGTTACGTCCGGGTCGAGCAGGACATCGCCGTAGAACATCTCCGTGAACGTGCTGACCGGCGCTTTTTCTCCGTAGGCGGTACCCAGTATGAGACGAACCCGTTTTCCTTCAGCTTCGATCAAAGGCAGGTCGTGCTTGCCAAAATGCTCAAATCCCGGGCCGTGGTCCTCCTCAGTTTCCGGCAACGCTACCCAGGTCTGGATGCCGAACAGGCTATGCGGATTGGCTCTGGTCTGGGCGCTGGTGCGTTCGGAATGGGTAATGCCATTGCCGGCAATCATCCAGTTCACCTCACCGGGGTAGATCATTTGGTCGGTCCCAAGCGAGTCGCGGTGCTGGAACTCGCCTTTGAAGAGGTAGGTCACCGTGGCGATGCCAATATGCGGGTGCGGTCGAACATCGATACCGCCGCCGGTCACAAATTCCGCCGGGCCCATTTGATCGAAAAAAATGAAAGGCCCGACCATTTGCCTCTTTGGCGCGGGCAAGGCGCGGCGAACCTCGAAACCGCCCAAGTCGCGAGCCCTTGGTACAATGAGGGTCTCAATCGAATTCACCTGATCGGCACTTGGACAATTCGGTTCAACACAAGGGTTCCAGCTCATCAAACTTAAACCTTCCATACTTCGAAACTGATGACCTTCCATTGGGTCGATGGTCTGGTCTCAATAGCCCATACTCTGCTT
>JAEKFU010000083.1 GCA_016522385.1 Pseudomonadota bacterium | reverse complement strand
CGGCCCTGGAGGTGCATCCATGATTAGACCAGCGAGTTGCTTGATGGGGTTGTTGCTGATTGCCCTGCCCTCTCCGTGTACTGCGGGGGGTGCCCATCGGGCAGCTCCATTCAGCATGGACGGCCAGGTCAGTGACTTCCAGGTTCAACAGAGCCTAATCTCGTTCCGTTTCACCGGGACGATTTCCGGTGAGAACGCCGACACCGAAGGACGCTCGTTCCAGCTCTCCCTGTCAGTAAGGCAGCTTCCAATAAAGGTTAAACGGGCCGTGGCATATCGCGGTTCATCGTCGATGGGTGCAGAGCTTGGTGAAGACCCTGTGGCCGCGCGAGAATGTTTCCGCAAGCCATCCGTGCGTGTGACGATTCCTCGCCCTGTTTTGGTTTTCAATCAGACTATGCCGGAGACGCTCGAAGGCGATGTGGCGCAGTTCTATGGTTGTCTCGGCGCACAATAGTCGCATGCAACAGCGGCTTTACACAATCGATCCTTGCCAATGATCCGCTTGCTCATCATGAATTCAAATTGACTAAATGATCGGCAAGATCAAATCAATTCTCAACCGACGATTTTGGCTCTATTCTGCATGTTTATAGTGAGCCTGTACATCTGCTTTTCAGAAAGGCCAAAGACTTCGGTTGGAGCTTCAGGCGCACTGCAAGGGCCAGCGGGAGGAAGACGATGCGTTCAAGCGATGGTAGGACCAGAGATCTTGTCACCAGCATGCCGGGAGCCGGCTGGGACTATTCCCTCAGCCGCCATCCCTATCACGAGATCGAACGCCCCAAGGGCCCGCATTACTGCGTCTACAACCGGCGCCAGATGGCCTGCTGTTTCGACGATCACTCAACGGAGGATGGCTACTGGTTACTCCGACAGAAGGCAGCAGTCCTGCACACTGGCGAGTACCCGTTGCAGTTCGAAGGGCCGGATGCCGAGCGCCTGCTCGACAGACTATTCACCAAGGACATTTCCAAGGTGAAGGTTGGCCGCTGCGGCTACGGTCTGGCGTGTTACGAGGACGGTAGCCTGATCGTCGACGGCGTATTGCTGCGGTTGGAGCAGGACAAGTTCTGGTACGCCCAGGCGGACGGAGACTTCTACAGCTGGGCGCGCGCGCACGCGGCTGGCATGGATGTGCAGATTTCCGATCCGGACGTTTTCGTTTCCCAGGTCCAGGGACCGAACGCGCTCAAGGTCCTTGAGGCCGCAAGCGACTATGGCATGCCTGACCCGTTCGGCTACTTCGCCATTGCCCGGGTTTCCTTCGGCGGCCAGGAAGTCGTGATCACGCGGACCGGATACACCAACGAACTTGGCTGGGAATATTATACCGAACCGCATCACGATGCCGAGGCCCTGTGGGCCCATCTGGATGCCGCCGGAAAGCCGTTCGGCATGGAGATCTTCGGCCTCGATGCGATGAACATCAGACGCATCGAAGCCGGTATCCTGAATGCCGGCTCCGACTTCAATGACACGACCACCCCTTACGATGCTGGACTTGGCCGGTTCGTCGACGAGGACAAGACTGACTTTATCGGCAAGTCGGCGCTAAAGAGCATGTCCCGGGAGCCGCGGCTGCACGGGCTGAAATGCCTCACCGGTGAGCCGTTGATCTCCGGTGCGGTGGAACTTGCCGGCCAGCGCATCGGCACGGTGACGGCCGGAGCCACCTCGCCCTATCTCGGTTTCGGCATCGGTTACGCGCTGCTTGATACCGCGCAATACGGCCCGGGTTCGCATGTGATGGTTGGGTGCAGGGACGGCTCCATGCAGGAAGCCGAACTCGTGCAACTGCCGTTTTACGATAAACTGGCGGAGATCCCACGTGGCAAGCTGGTCGACATACCCGAGCGCAAATGAAACATGGAGTAGCGCGTGTTACCGGGTAAGAAGGAAATTGCTTGATAGCGGAAGTTGCAGATGTTCCGGCTTCACCGCAGCTGCATGTACGATAGCCACCGTCACCCTAAAGGGCTTTTTTGACCCGCTTCAAACACCAGCGACTTCCGCTTCCGCCATGACCAGCCAACGGTCACCGGCATCGCGGTGCATGACAATCATGGCATGGGATGTGTCGCCGCTAACCTTCGTGGTTTGCCGCACATAGGCCAGGTCGCCGGAAATGCGAACCTCCTCGGTCACCATCGAATCCAATGTATAATCGGCCCTTATGATCTCTTCGTGCAATGCGGTAATTGCGGTCCGTCCACGAAGGGGGAGCATGCCACAAGCGATGTACTCGGCATCTTCGGCGTAACACTCACCACAGCCCTCGGCATCCTTGTTGCGAAAGGCTGCCTCGTAAGCTTCGAAGAGATTGGCAATTTTTGCTTCGTCTGTCATGGCAACCCCAATCCCTCTAGCCTCCTGGTTCCAACCATCCTAAGCATTCTGCCCTCTGTGACAATGTCCGCGCTTGGCCCACAGTTCCGCTAGGTCGCCCTAGAGCTTCTGCAGGAGCTTCAGCTTCGGGAATCCCATGAGCAATGTCTGTCAGGTTGAAATTGGCGCATTTGGCCTCATAGCCGAAGGCGCTAACGCTCCCCTCACTTGCGGAGGCCCTGTGACCACCGGCAGGTGAGCGGGGCCTTACTGGTTTCTGTGGCCGTCCTCTCGAGCTTGCCGGTCAAATTAACCGCTCGTAAACTTTATTGATGGAGCATGTCGCTGGGGCAACGACTTCCCCGCGCTTCTTATGGGAAGTGGTATTGAGGCCCCATTCGACACCGTTTGGGGCCTCACGCTTTTCTTGGATTTGCATGGTGTTTGCCACAGCACGTATTGGCTAGAGCCTTTCTCCACGTCAATCGAGCCGAGACTGCGTTGCCTGCGCCACACCGCACCAACGCGTTTTGACATCAATCGCAGCAACCATAGGTCGTGTACTCACAAGTGAGCATCGGCCGATCCGTTGCGTGGGATGTCCCTGTTGCCCCTGAAAATGGACATGCCCGGCAGGAACCGAAAACATCCGGGAAATGCCCTGAACGGAGTGTCTCCAGTCGCTTCGGTAGCGGCAATTGGCGATCAGAAATGCAGCTTTGCAGGCCTAAACAAGTCTCTAAGGTGCATCTCTTTGCTCATTTGAGCAATGTCCTCAGGAAGTGATTGACCATCTCGATGAGAACGACGAACAAGATGACAACGATCGTCAGTGTCGCCGCCTTGTCATACTGGAACGCGCGGACATAGGTCTGAATGTAGAAGCCGATACCTCCAGCGCCGACGAGACCAAGGACAAGTGACTCCCGTATGTTGAGCTCAAAGCGGAACAAGGTGTCGCGCACGAGGTCAGGCGCCATGTTCGGCCATGCACCAAAGCGCATTTTTTGCAGCCATGTCGCCCCGGCACTGTCCAGCGACTCCAGGGAACGTGCTGGAACGCCCTCGATCGCCTCGGCGTAGAACTTGGCGAGCATGCCCGTGGAATGAAAGGCAATGGCGAGAATGCCGGGTAATGGGCCCAAACCTACGGCACCCACCATCAGCATTGCCACGAGGATTAGCGGTATCGCGCGGATTGTCGCCAGTAGCCATTTTACCGGCATGTGAATGAAACGCGGCGTCACGGACTCAGCGGCAAGAGCACCCAGAACACTGGAGAACACGACGCTCGCGACAGTCCCGAGCAACGCAATGTGGAAAGTCTCCACCGAGGCATCCACTACTGTGGGGAGCACAGACCAGTCCGGTGGGAACATGCGATCAAGGAATGCCCAGACACGTGGACCACTTGCCGCCAGACGGCTCGGATCGATCCCAGTATCGATCAGTCCCCATACGACGAGGATTCCGATCACCACGGTGAAAGTGAAGCCCGACCACTCCGCAGATCGTGTGGGCGGTTTGTTCCGCTCGATCTGAGTTCGGGCTTCCTTGTGCGGGCGCATTTAGGCGGCGACGTCGGCGACCTGCCATCCATAAAGGCCGGTCAAGTCTCCAGGCGTCAGAGCGCCCACGGGCCGGTCAAACACAATCCGTCCCTGCTTCAACCCGATGACACGCTCGACAAATTCGCGGACCATCTTTGGCTGATGCGAGCTGATGATCAACGTAGCACCTCGTGAGGCGGCGCACTCCTTGAGGACACAGAGAACTGTTTCCGCGCTCGCTGGATCGAGGTTGCTGACCGGCTCGTCTGCCAGCAGAATCCTGGGTTCCTGAGCAAGGCATCGCGCAACCCCGACACGCTGGCGCTGGCCGCCACTCAGGCGGTCGACCCGCTGTTCTGCAAGATCTTCAAGCCCGACATCCCTGATCGCCGTTTCAACAGCCAGCGCATCGCGGTCCGTAAATCGTCCGATGAGCGAAAGATGACGATGTTCGGTCCGGCCCAGTCGCCCGATGCGCACGTTGTCAAATACTGTCGCGCGTTCGATCAGGCTGAAGTCCTGGAAAACCAATCCCACGTCGGCCTGCCACCTGCGCGGTTGAGGCCGCCTAGGCGAAAGAGCGCGGCCCAGCACTTCGGCGCGGCCTGACCAGCCAAGAAGCCGCCCGTCCAGGAGTTTCAGGAGCGTACTCTTGCCGGCGCCAGTCGATCCTATCAGTGCAATCTGCTCGCCTGGCTCGACCGTCAGCTTGTCAATGTCGAGAACCTGCGAGTGTCCGCCGGGATAGGAGAACCTGACATCGAACAGCTGGATGTTGGGGGTATGCTCGACCATGTTTACTCTACTCCAATAGCCCGTAGGCAGCTGCAAGTTTTCTCACGCCATCGAATGCCCTGGAGTCGGCTTCGACATAGCCATCCGGGCTGTAGACGTGCTTTAGGAGAGGCAAATTGGCAGGCTCGTTGAGTTTCAACATCGCCGCTGTGAACTTTGCCCTCAGATCCCGGTCCAGGCCTTTGCGTGCAATGACGACATGAGACGGGATAAGATCGCTTTCCACCACCCATTTCACGTCGGCCTGTTGTTCAGGCGAGAGCAGTAACTCCGCATATTGGCTCGCACCGGCCGCGTCCACGAGACCTGTCGCCACCGCCTGCATCGCCTGCTGATAGCCACCTGCGAAATACAATTCGCCGAAAAACGCTTTCGGATCCTGATCGCGCTCGATCAAACCTGCCTCGACGAACGTCTCCAGCGGATAGAGGTATCCGGATTCCGAGATGGGGTCGGCAAAGGCAATCGACTTTCCGCGCAAGTCGGCCAGGGTCTGGATTCCGGAATCTCGCCGCACAAATATACGACCTCTATAGGTGGGCGATCCTCGGTACACTTCAGAAAGAAGGACCTCAGCTCCGACTTCCTTCTCGGCGATGACGAACGGCAGGGCTCCCATGAACGAGATGTCGGCGTCTCCGTTGCGCAAGGCCTCAATCGCCGAAGCGTGGTCGCTGGTGACAAAACCTCGCACCGGCACACCGGTCTGCTGCTTGAGATACCCAGATATGACGTCGATGTCGCCAATCAGTTTTTCCGGGTTCTCCTGCGGAATGAAGGCGAGTGTCAGCGCCTTTTCCTTCGCAGCCAACGCAATGTCGTTGAATGGGCCAATCAAGGCCACTGCACTTGCACCGGCCAAGAATGCACGACGGTCGGTCGTTGGGCGCGCCGGACTAGTACATCGCCGAATCATACTGTTTCTCCAGTTTCTGGAATGACGCCCACAGTTCTTCAGCCCCTAGCCAGTCTTCGCGATCAATCGCCTTGCCGATGTCTGTGAGTATGGTGGCGAGTTCATAGACTTTGTCTTTTGCCGGCAGATTGGCCATCGCGCTGGCATCGGCTGAAAGATCCGGCGCGACCGTGTCGATCATGAGCTTTGCGTGAAATGCGTCACGCGCCGGCAACAGCGTGTTCAACGTGCTGGCGAATGTGGAGAGTTCCTCAAAGGCCAACCGGAACGGCGTGTGCTTGCCCCCGTAGACCTCGTAAGGCTCGTCGGCATCACCGACAGCCTCCAGATAGCTCGTTAGGTCAGCTCGTTGCGATGTTGCCAGTTCCAGGCCGTAACGTTCGTTGAACCAGTCAACGACAGCAGCCAGGGTCGGCAGAGAGCCATCGTGGAAGTAAGGTGCCGTGAACTGGGCTGCGAGCAAGGTGGGCGTGTCATATGCGGCCTCACGGCTGCCTTCGTAGCCTTCGACTTGAGAACCTATATTGTGAGCGCGCCGGTCCAGGAAATTCGCCGAAGGGATATGGCAGGACGCACAGGACTTGCCGTCCATCTGTGCAAACGGTTTGCGGAACAGTTTCTCGCCACGCCGGGCGGCATCTGAGGCGAACTTTGTCAGTTTGCCGCCGCCATCAACCTTCTTGTTCGGCAGGAAGTCGAACTCAAGCATGTAGGCCAGCAATGCATCCAGCATGTAGGGCGTAGGCTCCTTGCCGCCGAATTCGTTGACGATGACGTTGCGGGTGAAGTCCCGCAAGCTGGCAAACCGGCCATCGCGGCCATAGGGTCCGGTGAAACGCAGACCGCGCAACGAGGGAATGTCCAGGCTGTCGTCGCGCCGGTCATTGAACGAGGGATTGAAGAACGTGCCGTCCACATCGGCCGCACCACTCTGATGGCTGACGCCAGGGATCATGAATGACTGGTTGATATCGGAGCGGTTGTGACAGGTTGAGCAAGTGAGACCGAGCGATTTCGCCGGATTGCCGGAAATCTCCGGACTGTCGAACAGCATGTCGCCGTAAGCGACCAGTGGCAGGTCTCTCTCGTCGATGCCGCGTTCCTCAAAGTTCAGCACCAGGCGTGGCAGCGGGTCCTGGTCGTTCAGGTTGCTGCCGGGCGGCAGCCACGCAGCGATCTCGACCTTGCGACCTGACGCAACCACGGATTCTGGAACAGGTGTCAGGCGGTCACGGTCTGCGAAACGTTCCGCCTCGAAATTAGCGATCAGATACTGATTGATGTCGTCATGCGCCGCATCAAAACGCGGCCGGTCCGGCAAAACCTCACCGCTTCCGAGAACGCCGGCAGAACCGGCGCTGCTGGTCAGGGACAGCCATGCCCGCCCGAGCTTGCGGTAGGCTGCTGGATCTGCTTGCTTGATGAAGCTTTCGAATGCCCGGTAGAGCGATCGCGCGTCCTCAATGTGACGAGCCGCCGCGCTGGGATCGTCCAGGTTGTTTGCAGCCATTTGGAGATGGCGACGCAACGATCGTGACAAGCCCCGCGTGGCGGCAGAATAAAGCGCCTGGCGATCTTCGGCTTCTATCGCCCTCACGACAGACTCAGCCGCAGTCTTGCCATCCAGTTCAAGCAACTTTTCCTGTGCTGACTTCGAGCCAAAGGCTGCCTGCAAGGGCTTCTCGAAGGTCGAGCGGATTTTGTCCCAGGGAACCGGTTTCAGATCTCCAAGGAACATCATCGTGCGATAGCTGGCAGCGATCGGATGCCAGGGAGATTCGGTGACGATATGCGCCATGCTCGACGCCGCAAACAGCGCTGCAACCAAAACGCCTAAAGTTGCAGTCAATAGGCGGCGTCTCATTGTACCGTACATGGTGCACTTCCTCTCAAAAGCTGCTTGGCCGCGACAGCTGTTGCGGCTTTCAACTTCACGAACAGTCTTATTGCGAATAATTCGCAAAAGTCAATGAAAATGATAATCATTCGCAAAAAGTTGCCGCTTGGCTTCAGTTTGGTTAGAAAGAAGCTTCAAACGTTCCCGGGAAAAGGGACTGAAGGCCCCTAAGCATGGAGAAGTTGAGACAAACCGAGACGGCGTCAACGCTTGCAAAGAAGCTGCGGGCAAAAGGCATGCGGATGACACAGCAGCGCCAGGCTATTCTCCTTGCACTTGCCGAGGCCGAGGACCACCCGGGTGCAGAGATCCTTCTTGAACGTGCGCGCCGCCATGATGCTTCCGTTTCGCTGGCGACCGTCTACCGAACGCTGACAATCCTGGAGCAGACCGGCACAGTGCTGCGCAATGAATTCGACAGTGACGGTGCACGTTTCGAGCTCGCGAGCACTCCCCATCACGACCATCTGATCGATGTCGACACCGGTCACGTTGTTGAGTTCCGGTCTGACAAAATCGAACGCTTGCAGGCGGAGATCGCAGCGGAACTCGGATATGATCTGGTTCACCACAGGCTCGAACTCTATGGTCGCAAGCGTTAGGGCAACAGGCAGATCGAAGCCAACCTGACGTCAGCAATGCTTTTTGTGGCGCGATGATTGAAATCCTAGGCAACGTCACTTATCGCCGGCTTCTCACTGCGCAAGTGGTCGCGCTGCTTGGAACCGGCTTGGCGACCGTCGCACTCGCTTTGCTGGCCTATGAGTTGGCAGGTCAGAACGCCGGCGCTGTACTGGGCACGGCGCTTTTCATCAAGATGGTAGCCTATGTCGGAATCTCGCCGTTTGCCGGCGCGCTTGCCGCGCTCTTGCCGAGAAAGGCACTGCTGATTGCCATGGATGTCGTGCGGTTGGGCATCGCAATGCTGCTGCCCTTCGTCGATGAGGTCTGGCAGGTCTACGCTCTGATCTTTGTGCTGCAATCCGCGTCCGCAGTGTTCACACCAACGTTTCAGGCGACCATTCCAGACGTGCTTCCCGATGAGCGTGACTACACACGGGCACTTTCGCTGTCGCGGCTCGCCTATGACCTGGAAAACCTGCTCAGTCCAGCCGTTGCTACAGGGCTCCTCCTGTTCATCAGCTTCCATTGGCTGTTTGCGGGAACAGCACTCGGCTTTCTGGTGTCGGCGTTGCTGGTGCTTTCAGTCATGCTTCCGTCACCTTCGGCTGCAAGCAAGGCGCAAGGTTTTCTGGACAAGACGACAAGGGGTCTGAGGATCTACTTCGCAACACCGCGTCTGAGAGGCTTGCTGGCCCTCAATGTCTGTGTGGCGTCAGCGGGTGCGATGGTGATTGTCAACACCGTTGTCATCGTTAGAAGCATCCTCCACAAGGCAGAGAGCGACGTGGGTTTGGCGATGGCTGCTTTTGGGGCAGGTTCAATGGTCGCTGCCCTTGTCCTGCCAAGACTGTTGGATCGCTTGAAAGACAGAAGCGTGATGCTGGCGGGTGCCGGCATTCTGGGCCTGGCCATGGTGGTTTTTGGGGTCGTGCTGGGCATTGTGACCGTCGGCAGTCTGTGGGCATGGCTACTGCTCATGTGGACCGTACTGGGGCTTGCCTATTCGCTCGTCCTGACGCCGAGCGGACGCCTGTTAAAGCGGTCCTCGCATGCTGAAGACCGCCCGTCTGTTTTTGCGGCCCAATTTGCACTGTCTCATGCCTGCTGGCTCATAACCTATCCACTGGCCGGTTGGCTTGGCTCCATGTTTGGATTGACGACGGCACTGTTCGTGCTGTCAATTCCCGCAATTGCCGGCGCAATCGCGGCCGGGTGGTTGTGGCCTTCAGATGACCCAGAACTGGTCGTCCACAGCCATCCCGATTTGTCGCCGGATCACCCTCACCTGCGAGATGCGAGGGCCGCTGACGGCCGGCATGTCCATGTACTTGTCATCGATGAACTTCACCCGATGTGGCCTCGCAACCAGAGCGTGAACCGGCGATGAACGATGTCGTGTGTCTGGGTTCAGCTTACAAGTGCTAGAGCGTTTCATGTTGATTTGGAACCATTCTGACGGAGCGATTTTCCAGCAAGGTCAAGTATTGTTCCGCAGGCCGTATCTGGATACGGGCAAGGAGCAATGCGCCGGATTTGCCGGAAAATCGCTCCGTCAGAATTGATTCCAAATCAACATGAAACGCTCTAGTTGAGCAATAGACGGGTCCACTGTTCTGCGTTGAGAAAGGAGACCACCATGAATAGTAAACTGCGTCGTAGCTTGTATTTGTCCGCGGGCATTCTGCTTTTGCCATTATCGTTTTCATCCTCGGCAAGTGCCACAACGACAGCTGGCAAGTTTAGCCAAATGCCAAATTCGTTCCCTCTTGTTCTGGCACGCACATGTTCCAATCAGGCCGGGCCGTTCGCAACCCAAACGACTGCCAACCAACGTAGGTGGCAGTACCAAGCGCAAGGATTCCAGGTGAGCGGTGTGTTCCGGGCATATAGTGGCCTCGGCATGGGCTATGCCTTCAACTATTTCTGGAATTGCTAGAACCGTTACGAACTTGATCTTACGTAGTGGGTTCATGGCGGCGCTTCATTAATGTGGACGCCGCCTAAACCCACGGACAGTTCAAATTCTGGTCTGCAGACGTCGGCGGCTGCCTTGGGCCTCATGAGCGACGCGCTTATTGGGCTGTCCATGGGACCGTTCAAGACCCCAGGCAGACATGACGCACACTCACAATACATATGGTTGCGTTGACGAATGCCCGTGTCCATGGCGCGGGGCAGCCGGGAACTTGTGAGCATGTTAGTTGTTCCCTTAATTCTCGCATTTCTCTGAGAATTCACCATAATACTTGAGACTTGCGTGTTCGTTGGGAATTTATCTTGTCACGTGTATTCTTAAGTCATTCGAGTACCAACAACGCCGAGGCCCTTGCGCTTCGCGACTGGATGATTTCGGAAGGCTGGGACGACATATTCCTCGATCTCGACCCTGAACGCGGTCTCAAAGTCGGCGAGCGCTGGCAGGCAGCTCTGAGGCAGGCCACAGAAAGTTGCGAATTGGTCGTCTTCCTCTTGTCGCCTGCCTGGGCAGCGTCAAGGTGGTGCCTTGCCGAGTTCTTGTTCGCCGCGAACCTCAACAAGCGCATCTTCAGCGTGATCGTTGAGCCCACACAATTCAACGATCTTCCAAGCGAGCTAACGGCCGAATGGCAGCTTGTCGATCTGACGGCTGGTGCGCGTGACTACGAGACGACCGTCAGGTTACCGCCTGGCGACAAGACCTCGACCGTCAAGTTCAGTGGCGCCGGCCTGGAGCGCCTGCGCATCGGACTTATGCAGTCAGGCCTCGATCCAAAATACTTCACCTGGCCGCCCGAGCATGACCCAGAGCGGGCGCCGTACCGTGGCCTGCAGCCGCTTGAAGCTGAGGACGCCGGCATCTTCTTTGGCCGGGAGGGCCCGATCGTCACTGGGCTGGACATGCTGCGCGGGCTCTGCTCTGCTCCGCCGCCGCGCCTGGTCGTGATCCTTGGCGCATCGGGTTCAGGCAAGTCGTCCTTTATGCGGGCCGGCTTGTTGCCTCGGCTCGCGCGCGAAGATCAACATTTTCTTCCGCTACCAGTCGTCCGCCCGCAGCGGGCCGTCATCACGGGGGAAACCGGAGTTGTCGCAAGCCTGGAAGAAGCACTGAAGACTGCCGGTTTGGCCCGTACAAGAGCTGACATCGAGTCCGCAGTAAATGCCGGAACCTCAGGCCTCGCCCCGCTGCTGGCTGCGCTGGTGGATGCAAAGTCACCGGCCAAGCTCATGGAAG
This sequence comes from Pseudomonadota bacterium, assembly GCA_016522385.1. GTDB lineage: Bacteria > Pseudomonadota > Alphaproteobacteria > Rhizobiales > Aestuariivirgaceae > JABDJG01. The sequence goes on along the minus strand of JAEKFU010000083.1, from coordinate 1,430 downwards.
GCGCCGAAGCGCGCAAGCAGCCGACCTTGATCCTGGCTATTGATCAGGCAGAGGAGCTTTTTCTTACCGACGGTGGGCAGGAGGCCGATGCATTTCTGACTCTACTGCGCGGCATGGCGACTAACGATGCGCCGGCGCTTGTTGTGCTCTTCACCATCAGATCAGACCGCTATGAACTGCTGCAAACGGCCAAAACATTGGAGGGAATGCGGCAGCATTTTCTAAGCCTGCCTCCTATGCCACAAGGCTCATATGCCGAGGTTATAAAGGGGCCGGCCCTTCGGCTCGCCGACAGCGGTCGCGCATTCATGATCGATGATCTGTTGGTCGATGCACTGCTAACGGATATCGAGGCGAGCGGCGCCAAAGATGCTCTGCCGCTGCTCGCGTTCACGCTGGAGCGGCTCTATCATCAACATGGTGGCGACAGTGACCTAAAGCTTGATGAGTACCGCCGGTTCGGTGGCATCAAAGGCTCCATTGAAGTCGCTATCAAACAAGCCTTGCAGGCCGCCGATGACAACACTGCCATCCCAAAGGACCGCAAGGCCCGCCTTGCCCTGCTGCGACGCGGACTGGTGCCCTGCCTTGCGAGTGTCGACCCGGACACCCATGCTCCGCGCCGCTCTCTTGCTCATCTGTCGGAAATTCCCGCCGAGGCACGACCGCTGATCAGACTGCTCATAGATCAACGCTTACTTGTCACTTACGACTCGCAAGACCCCAACGACCCGATCGTCGGGCCGGCGCATGATGCGCTGCTGCGGCAATGGAGTATGCTCGAGGGCTGGCTGAAGGAAGATGTCGAGGACCTGGTGACTCTCGAACGCACCAGGCGTGCCGCCAGGGACTGGGACGCGAATGGGCGTGCCGGGGAGTGGTTGTCTCATTTCGGTGGTCGACTAGCTGCTGCTGAGCTTGTCGTCGCGCGGGAGGACTTTGCTAGGTTTCTCGGACCGACTGAGCGGAACTACCTAACGGCAGCACGAGCGCGACAGCAAACAGAAGATCGGCGCAAGGGACGCATTGGTCGACTGATCACCCGGGGTTCTGCCGCCGCGGCCCTGATCATGGGTGTCCTAAGTTGGCTAATCTTCGGGCATTGGCAAGATGCCCTTAGATCAGAAAGCCTGGTTCTTGCAGACATGGCCCAACAGCAGATTGTTGATGGCGATGCGGTCACGGCCACGCTGCTTGCGCTCGAAGCATCAAAAGATAGCAATTCGAGCCGTCCATCACAGGTTCTGCGGCCTTATGTTCCTGCCGCCCTGGGTGCGCTCGATGCAGCGGCGTCGCCTGGCACTTGGCGTGACACAGTCCTAAAAGGCCATACCGGCGCTGTCAAAAGCGTAGAGGTAACGCCCGATGGCAAACGCATCGTCACTGGGTCGGAGGACAACACGGCGCGGATCTGGGACGCTGCCACTGGC
>JAEKFU010000480.1 GCA_016522385.1 Pseudomonadota bacterium | reverse complement strand
ACTCTTAATCAGCGGGTCCAAGGTTCGAGTCCTTGTACACCCACCAATCTTTTCGGGTCTCTCATCAATGACTTGGCAAAACAAGTTTGGGATAAGATGAGAAAATGCGAGGCATATGCGAGATTTTGTTGGTGAACTGTTCTCATCAAGAGTTCGGCGCCCTTTACATTGAACCATTTGACTAGCTTGCCGATAGCTGTGGCAGCCGTCTCCGGGTGGCGCTCAAGACGCTGTGTTTTAGGATTAGGTGGGCGCTTTCCAGCGTGTGGCCGGTGATCGAGGCGATCTCCGTTATGGTGCAGCCGGCCAGCACCAGCCAAGTCACTGAGGTGTTGCTATACTCGCAGGCGCAACCGAACAAGGTGGCGCGGCAGCTGAACGAATTACCGCGAAAGACACTGGGCTTCGAAACCTCGACAGAACGCTTTAATGATTGTGTTGCATCGACCGCTTGACATCGCATGCCCAAATCAGACGTAGCGCCGCACTCGGTAAAACATCTGAAAGTGACCCCACTCGGGCATTGACGCTCCACTTTTTCTGATATCAATCTCCCATGAAATCATTCGGAGGGAAGTCCCATGACTGACCACTGCTGCGGACCCGGCTACGCCTCACCTGCCGAGGCGATGAAGGCCCCGCGCGAGAAGCTGCTCTATACAATCGCAATTTACACCGGCACCGGAATTCAGAAGCCCGACTATCTGGTGACCATTGACGCCGACCCCGACAGCCCGACCTACAGCCAGGTGATCTCGCGGCTGGAGATGCCAGGTATCGGCGATGAACTGCACCACATGGGCTGGAACGCCTGCTCTTCATGCCATGGCGATGCGAGCATGGAGCGCAAGTTCCTAATCGTCCCCGGCGTGCGCTCGACCAATCTGCACATCGTTGATTGCGGCACGGACCCCCGTAATCCACGCTTGCACAAGGTGATCGAGGGTTCCGAGATCAAGGCGAAGACAAACTTGTCGGCGCCCCACACAGTGCACTGCCTCGGTTCAGAGATCATCATCTCGATGCTGGGTGATGCGCAGGGCAACGCCCCCGGCGGCTATCTGCATCTCAACAAGAATTTCGAGATCGCCGGGCGTTGGGAGAACTCCATGGGCAGCATCAAGTTCGGCTACGATTTCTGGTATCAGCCGCGTCACAATGTCATGGTCTCCTCTGAGTGGGCAGCCCCCAATACCTTCATGCCCGGGTTCGACTTGGAAGAGGTCGGTCATCTCAAATACGGCCGCGAGCTGCATTTCTGGGACTTCGAGAAGAAAGAGCCGAAACAGACCTTCTATCTTGGCGAGGACGGCCTGATCCCTCTGGAGGTCCGCTTCCATCATGACCCGGCCTCGAGCCACGGCTTTGTCGGTGCAGCGCTGTCAGCCAACATTATCCACTGGTGGAAGAATGATGGCGGCGAATGGCAATGGGAAAAGGTCATCGATGTGGAAAATGAGCCGCATCCCGAGTGGCCGATCCCGGTGCCGGGGGTGATCTCGGTAATCCTCCTGTCGATGGACGATCGGTTCCTCTATCTCTGCAATTGGTTGCACGGCGATATCCGGCAGTATGACATCACCGATCCACACAACCCCAAGCTGACCGGCCAGGTGTGGATGGGCGGCCTGCTTGGCCGGGCGCCGGAAGTGAACGGCGTCAAGGTGACCGGCGGCCCGCAGATGATCCAGCTGTCGCTCGACGGCAAGCGGCTCTATGTTACCACATCGCTGTTTTCCACTTGGGACAACCAGTTCTATCCCGAGATTCGCACCAATGGCGGCTGCATGCTGATGATCAACTGCGACACGGAAAACGGCGGCATGGAAATCGACCCCGATTTCGTTGTCGATTTCGGGAAAGAACCGAATGGCCCGTCGCGCTGCCACGAGACCCGCTATCCGGGTGGCGACTGCACGAGTGATATCTGGCTATGAATACCTGCACGATTACGCTCGCCAACCGGAATGGCGCGAGCTTTGAGGTCGAGACTCATCGCCCGCTTCTCGACACCTTGCGTGAGCAAGGCGTCGACCTGCCCTACGGCTGCAAGTACGGTGGCTGCATCAGCTGCGCTGCCAAGCTGCTTGAGGGTTCGGTCAGCCAGTCGGCCCAGGTTGCCCTCAACAACCGGCAGATCAACAATGGCTACGTAATCCTGTGCGTTGCCCGGCCGACCAGCGACTGCACTTTCGCGATCGGCGTCGAAAGCCACGACCAGCTCTACCGCAACCCGTTTCTCGATCCTCTCCAGCCCCATGAACTCAAGGCAAACATCGCCACGCCACTCAAGGACCCGACATGACACAAGTGACCTACATGGACCACGACCAGCCCTATGATGATGACTATCTCCAGGGCATCCTGAAATCGGTGAAGACCATCGCCATGGTCGGTGCGAGCCCCGACAAGACCAAGTTCTCCTATGGCGTACTGCGAGTGCTGCGTGAGACGGGCTATGACATGATCCCGGTCAACCCGCGCCCCGAAGTCACCGAAATCCGCGGCATCAAGGTCTATCCCTCTCTGGACGCCATCGACCGGCCCATCGACATGGTGCAAGTGTTCCGGCGCGCTGAAGACCTGCCGAAGATTGCGCGCGAAGCGGTCGCTGTGGGCGCCAGGGTGCTGTGGGGACAGATTGGCGTCTTCAACAAGGAGGCCGCACGCATCGCCGAAGATGCCGGCATGAAGGTTGTCATGAACCGCTGCCCCAAGATCGAGTTGTTCCGGCCGTTCTGGAAGCCACGCCTCAACCAAAAGATCTGAAATGCGTCCAAGACCAGACACCTCAACCTTGGATGTCCGTTATTGGGGCGAAGTGGTCACGACAAAGCATGCGGCCATACTTTTCACAAGAGCCAACAACGGAAGTAACTGCCACGATCAGCTGATCTGCCGATTGTGTAAGATCCGGCCGATCAGATTGAGCAAGAGTTGCGCAGCCAACGTTGATGTAGAC
>JAEKFU010000468.1 GCA_016522385.1 Pseudomonadota bacterium | reverse complement strand
AATGGTTCCATATGAGAAAGACACGCTCTAGATCAAGTCTGGTCTTGATGGAAATATCAAGACCAGAAAAAAGACCTGATCGACTTCAATATGATAGAGGACGATTCACGTTTTAGATGATTCCATCTGAACCAATCGTGCTCTAGCGGCTACACTGAAGCAGCCTACGATTATCGACGCCTCGTTCACAAAATGCGAAAGCTGATCTCCAAGGCCGATTTGTACGGAATGCCGTCGCCGTCAACTCTATACCCTTGAGTCAATTTTGTTAACAATCTACAATTCTCGCCGGGCACAGGGAAACGTCAACAATGGAAAGGGTCTGCTTATGTCCACAACAAAAAGAACCAGCGGCAGATTGCTGGTCAGACGCCGTAGTTTTTTGAAGGGAACCGCCGCAACTGGCGCAGTGCTCGCTACACCCTGGGTGTGGCACAAGTCGGCGGCTGCGGCCGGCGAGGTCAATGTCCTGGCCTTTGGCGGCTATGAAGAACCAGGCATGCTGGCCGGGTTCGAGGAAAGCACCGGCATCAAAGTCAATCTCAAGATCCACGATGGATCCGATGAAGAGATGGTGGCGTTGATCAAGTCGTCTCCGGCTGGCACATTCGATATAATTACCCCGACCAGCGCCTATATTCCGCGCGCGGCCAAGGAAGGCCTCCTGATGGAATTGAACCCGGGTGATTATCCTCTCGATGATTACTTCGATCTGATTGCGAACTGGCCGCCGTGCCGCGTCGACGGCAAGATGTATGCGATCGTGAACCGGTTCGGCTACTACGGCATCACCTACAACCACAAGAAATTCTCAGAAGCCGACGTGGCGAGCTATTCGGTCCTGTTTGACGAGAAAAACAAGGGACGCGTCGCGCTGTTCGACTGGTTCTTGCCGAACATGGGCTGCTTGTCGAAATACAACGGCAATCCACAACCCTATGACCTCAATGCCGAACAGATGGCGAAGCTCAAGGAAACCTTGAAGGCTCTGCGTCCGCAGGTCGGCCTCGTTGGCAACACTTCGCAGGTCATTCAGGCGATGGCCGGAGGTTCCTACGATCTTGCCATTGCCGGTGAGTGGGTCCAGGCTGGCATGTTCGACGACGGCCTGCCGTACAAGGCGTTGGTGCCCAAGGAAGGCGGCGTAACCTGGGATCAGGCCGTGTGCATTGCGGCCAATACACCACGGGCCGAAAACGCTGTGAAGTTCCTGAATTTCGTCTGCGGTCCTGACTTCCAGGCCCGTCTGGCGACCGCCAAGACCTATTACAGCATGGTGCCGAACAAGAAGGCAGCCGAAAAGCTTCCCCAGGACAAGCGCGAGCTCCTGAACCTGGCTGATCTTGACAAGTTCTCCACGGTATTTATGGCGAACCTGTCTCCACGCAAAGATCCGGACAATCGTGAGGAATGGCTGCAGGCTTGGGAAGAGTTCAAGAGCACTTGAACCAACTCCAATGATTGCGGGCCGCGTCTCAAGCGCGGTCCGCATACTTGTTGTTCGCTAACCCGTCGGTCTTGAAGGTTTCCGCATGGCGATAATCGATTGCGCCCAGATGATCGAACCCCACTGGCACTGGGACTGCACACCTTTTGTGTCACAATCATACAACCGTGGCGATGAGTTCCAGGAGTTCGGCCTCAAATGGTACGGCTTCGGGTTCAGCACCGTGACCTCCCCAGGCTGGAAGATGACTGGCGGCAAGACGCTCGACCAAGTGCCGATGGACTGGTTTGCCGGCGTGGCAACAGTCATCGACCTATCCGGCATCGTCGGTGCGATAACCAAGGATGTTCTTCTGGCACGTCTCGATGGAAAGTCACCGCGAAACCTGATTGTGCTGAAAACCGGACACGCAGACAAGACATACAACCGTCATGTCGGTTACTGGAAGGAAGCACCGCAGATCACCCCGGACTGCGCGCGCATCATGGCCGAGAGAGGCTACAGACACGTTGCCGTGGATTTCCCGTGTGACAGCGTCGCAGCGCGCCGCCCCGATGGCAAAGGAGCGATCCATAACTTCAATGAGACTTTTCGGCAAATGGTCCATGGCCAAGGGATGCTGCTGACCGAAAACTGTGAGAACCTGTCTGCCATCGAACAAGATGAGGTGTTCTTCGTATCTCTGCCGATCGCCATGCCGCCGACGGGCTCGGCGCCATGCCGGCCGATCGCCCTGACTGAATGGAAGTCGGATTCACCCGAGCTGACTGATGTCTCGACGCCGTTCGTCAATCACTGGCGCTGGAAGCTTGAATTGTGGACAGGCCGTTCGCTTGACAATGGTGATGACCGCGAGGAGCAGCACTTTGTGCTAGGTGGTCACGGCTACACGCACTGCGATGCGCCATGCCACATGGAGCGGGATGGCGCGACCATCCATGAGATGCCGAATAGCGGCCTGGATGTGTTCATCCGCGATGCCCACATCATCGACTTCAGCGATCTAAACCTGCCGCAGCCGATCACCCGGGAGATGATGGCGGAGCGCGCCAAGAAGGTGAAGACAGGTGAGCATGTCATCTTGCGCTCGGATCTGACCAATAATCTCGGCTATCCAAGCCGCGAATGGCACCTGAATGCGCCCAACATCGAGGAGGATGCTGCCAAATGGCTGGCCGAGCGCGGCGTTTCCGCCGTCTGTCTTGACTTTCCGCAGGATTATGTGGCCCGACAGATGCCGTACAGGCATGTAAAGAACGAAGAGTTCGTTACGCATCACGCGATTTTTCGCGCCGGCATTCCGTTTGTTGAGGACCTGAGGGATCTGGGGAGGGTGACGACCAAGACGCCGTTTCTGCTTGCCGTTCCGCTTCGGATGACCTGTGTCGATGGCGCGCCCATGCGCGTCGTGGCGGTGGACTGGTAATGGCAGATCGATCGCCCGCCGGTAACCTCTGGTACGGTATTGTACCGGCTGTGTCGCTGGTTGCGGCGTTCTTCGTCGTGCCGATCGGCTATACGGTACTGTTGAGTGTCCAGTCACCGGAGACCGGTGCGTGGACGTTCGACAACTACCGGAACTTTTTTTCCAACGCTGTTTTTACGTCTGCGCTCCTGCGAACGCTTTGGCTGTCACTGACCGTCGTCCTGCTGTCGAGCATCATCGCCTTTGCACTGACTTACTTTCTGGTCTTCATCGCCGATCCGAAGCGTCGCGTTCTCTGGCTGTTGCTGCTGGTGGCACCGTTCTGGACGAGCTTTGCCATTCGGGCTTTTTCCTGGCAGCTTGTGCTCGCCGATGCAGGACTTATCACCTGGACCGTGGAGTACCTGACGGGTTATCTGCCGCAATTGAAATTGCTCTATACAATGGGCGCATCGGTGCTCGGGTTCACCCTATTCGGCACCATCTTGATCTCATTGCTGATCTTCTCGGTCATGATAACGATCGATCCGCGGCTGATCGAGGCAAGTACGGACCTGGGTGCCAGCCGCACGAGGACCTTCGTTGAAGTCATCTTGCCTTTGAGTTTGCCCGGGTGGTGTATCGGTGCCGTGCTTACCTTCATTGTCTGCGTGGGGGACTATGCAGTGCCCACATTGCTGGGCGGCGGCTTCCGGCCGGTTCTGGCCCAGCTCATGCTGTCAATCCTCAAGGGCACTTACGATCTGCCGACCGCCGCCACGTTCGCTGTTATTCTGGTTGTTTTGGTCGCACTTGCCACTGTCCCGCTGCTGGCTGCGGTGCGTCACGTGAGGTTTCAGTCATGACCGGCGCGGTTACAGCAGGCAGGACGCACCGCTGGTTGTTCGGCGGCTTTTTCTGGATTGCTGCTTCGATCATCTATGCGCCGATCATTGTGATGATTGTGTTTTCGTTTAACTCAAGTCGATTTCAGGTGATGCCGTTCCGCAAGTTCACCACCGACTGGTATGCCAGGGTCTTCGCCGATGCGCAGTACGTCGAAGGGCTGATCAACAGTCTGCTGGTTGCGGGGAGTGTGTCGCTGATCGCCACAGCGATTGCCTTTCTGTGTGCCTATTCGCTGGTGAATTCAGAATTTCCGGGAAAAATGCTGGTGACGGTGTTTGTGCTGGCACCGCTGGCCGTGCCGCTCATCCTTATCGGCATCAGCATGCGGCTGTACTTCGTGTCCTTAGGGTTCCAGCCTTCGCTCGGACTTGCCGGTGTCGGGCAGGTGATTTACGTCATGCCCCTGGCGATCCTCAATTTGCGCAACCGGATAGCCCAAATCCCCAAGTCACAAGAAGAGGCCGCATGGGCGCTGGGTGCCAGCCGGTTGCGCAGCATGTTGGAGATCGTCCTCCCCAACTGCAAGTTTGCCATCGCCGCCACGCTCATCCTCACTTTCACCTTTGCATTCGATGAGTTCGTAATTGCTTATTTCCTGACCAATTTCTCGATCACGTTGCCGATCAAGATCTGGACATCACTGGTCACCGGCTTTGATCCGGCCATTAATGCGGTCGGTACAATGGTCTTCCTGTTCTCCATGGGGCTTGGCATCTGCTCGCAATTGTTGCTGATGAAGGAGCGCAAGCGGTGATCAAACCTTCTCCGACATTGGAATTGGCGCAACGCATCGCCAAGGCACGCGAGAGGGGCGAGATGGCATACTCGTTCTCGACACCCACATTCTCCGGTCCCGAGCGCCAGCCGGTTCTGGACCAACCACTGAGCTTTGCACTGATGCCGGCAGCAGGATTGCCCGAGCTGCGAGAACTTGCGCGGATTCATCTGTTCGACAAATGGTCTTTGCCAGGCAATGAGCTATTCATTACCGCCGGTGCCAAGGCAGCCTGTTTCAGCGTCCTGAAGGCAGTGACCTCTCCAGGCGACACGGTGCTTGTCATAGGTCCGGCTTGGCCGAGTTATGAGGAGATCTGCACGTCTGCAGGTCTTGAGCCGACGCTGCTGGAGACGAAATTCGAGGACGCATTCGGCATTGACGACGACGCGCTTCACAAGACCATGGCTGAGACCAATGCCAAGGTCATCATTCTGTCGAACCCCAATAATCCTTGCGGCCGTATCTATACGCCGAACGAACTTGCTCGACTCCAAAATGCCGTCAAACAACATGGCGCATGGCTGATCATCGATGAGAGCTTCTCGCAGATCAACTTCGATCAAGCCACTTGGAAGTCTTCAGTCACGTCTGCTTCCGACAGACTTGCCGTCATCAATTCGTTCTCAAAGAACTTTCACATGCAAGGGCTACGCCTGGGTGCCGTTGTGCTGCCAAAGAAGATCGCGGGGGAAGCGCTAGCCATTCATCAATCCATTGCCAGCTCGGCAGCAAGCGTCAGCCAACAGATTGCTGTGTCGCTACTTAGTTCAGGTGAGCAACTTGGTCAGGACTACAGCGAGCAAGCTCAGCTAGCGCGTGAGTTCGCCGACGCAATGCGCTGGCAGTATGTGCCAGCTGTCGGCACATTCTATTTG
>JAEKFU010000461.1 GCA_016522385.1 Pseudomonadota bacterium | reverse complement strand
GGGCGTGTGGACGAATTGGGACGCCCCTGGGAACTCAAAGCACCACACCTGTGGTACACTGTGGGACACGATGACCTCGAAAAGCAGCAGTCACGGTATCACGCCGGTCATTCTGGTCGGAGGCTCGGGAACGCGCCTGTGGCCGCTGTCGCGCGACGAAAAACCCAAGCAATTCCAAGCTATTGCCGGCCAGCGCAGCATGTTCCAACAAACGTTAAAGAGAATCACCGATCCGGCTCGCTTCACACCACCGGTCGTCATCGGCAACATTGCCCACCATGAAATGATCGGCGCTGAGCTGCGTGCGTCCGGCATTACACCGGCCGCTGTCATTCTGGAGCCAGAAGGCCGCAACACGGCACCAGCAGTTGCCATTACGGCCATGCTGATTATGGCCCTCAAACTCGGTGACCATGTGTTGGTCATGCCTTCCGACCACTACATTCGCGATCCTAGCCGGCTGATTTCCGCCATTGACCAGGCCCGCCGTGCCGTTGAAATGGGCGCTTTTGTCACCTTCGGGATTTCTCCGGATGGTCCGGAAACCAGCTACGGTTACATCAAGCAAGGCGAACCACTCACCCGTTCTAACGCGCAATCGGCCAAAATAAGGGACATATTCAAGGTCGCCCGCTTCGTCGAAAAACCACCGCGCCACGATGCCGTGCGCATGCTCGAAGAGGGCGGTTACCATTGGAACAGTGGCATGTTTCTCTTTCCGGTAAAAATCTTGCTACAGGAGATGCAGGTTCTAAAACCCGGCATCATTGCGGCCTGCCAGAAAGCGCTGGTTGAAGGTTCAGTGGAGAGCAACATCATCCGACCACAAGCTGCCGCGTTTGCACAGGCAGAAAACATATCAATTGACTATGCCGTGATGGAAAAGACCGCCCGAGCTGCGGTGATCCCTGTCGATCCCTTGTGGAGCGATGTCGGCTCCTGGACTGCAGTATGGGAAATCTCTGAACGCGACAGTGCACAGAATGTCACCCTCGGTGATGTAATCCTCGATGACGTTCAAGGCGCCTATGTGCGCTCGGAAGGGCCAGTGACCGCCGTTGTCGGTCTCAAAGACGTAATTGTGGTCAACACGGGCGATGCGGTTATAGTTGCGGCCAAGACCCATGCCCAGGATATTCGCCGTATTGCCGAAGCCGTTCGCGACCGCAAGTCAGCCGATGGCGGCATCACACCGGTAGATGTCGCAAAGGAGATCGCCCAAGTCGTGCAATCTACAAGTGCCCGGGACGATGATCCGCTGGACAAATATGCCGCGTCGGCTTAACCCGGCATTAGGCATATCGCCAGTTTCGCAAAGATTTGCCAGTTTGCAAAACTGCCAGGCTGATTTTTGCAATTTGATAAACGCCTTCTTCACTCCTCAAACGCTAGAATCTCCATCAGTCTGTTGAAAGTTAGTCGCGCGGTATCGCCTGCGCATTAGTGTGAGTTTTGAGTTTATGACCGTTAAGGTTGACCGGAAAGCAGGTCGCATCGCCGCAAAGGAGCTGCTGACCTGCCCAGATGGATCACGGCCACGGGTACTTTTGGCTGAAGACTCATCTGCAGCGCGGATCTTGACCACCGCTTTGCTGACCCGAATGGGTTGCGATGTGGACGCGGTCGAGCATGGCGAAGACGCTGTCATGCAGGCGCAGGCCTGCAGCTACGATGTCATCATCATGGACATTGAAATGCCGGTTATGGATGGCGTCACCGCAGCGCAGCAAATCCGCGCACTTGACGGACCAACCAGCCGCACGCCGATCGTTGCATTGTCGGCGTTTCTGGCGGATTCTCGTAAAGCCACAATCTGGCGTGAGTCTTTTGACATAAACATGGCCAAGCCGGCCGGCCGCGACCAGTTGCGCCAGGTCATCCAGGCAGTAATTGATGTATCGCGCGGCATGTGTGTCGAAACCAATGACAGCCAGGATCCATCACGAGATGGGGACGGATTAATTGACCAGGAAGCGCTCGCTCGTCTGCGCAGTGAAATGACCAAAGACGCCCTGGAAGAGCTGTTCCGACTCGTAATTGCTGAGATGCAGGACTGCGCCAGGCAGTTGTCCGAAAAACGTCCGGAAAACGAACAAAAGGCCGTTGCAAAGGTCGCCCACAAACTGAAAGGCATTGCCAGCACATTTGCTGCACCGAAACTGGAGCAAATGTCGGCAAAACTTGAAAAAGACGCAGACCGTGTCTCAACCGCTGAACTCGTGGCCCGGGTTTCCCAAACGTGTGCTTGCGCGGATGAGACCGCAGCAGCGCTGAACGCAGCACGGACGGTCTAAAGCATGCCCGTTAACCAGGGACAAGGACAATGAGCAAGCCAGTCCCAAAACGCATATTGATGGTCGAGGATACGACGTCTCTGGCCGCGCTTTACCGCGGCCACTTGGAGGGCGAAGGCTTCAAGGTCGACGCGGCACAGACCGGTGCGGAAGCCCGCCGATTTTGCACATCAAACGACTATGACGCCGTGTTGCTGGATCTTGGATTGCCCGACATTCCTGGAATCGAATTGCTCGGTGAGTTTCGTGAGGCCCAGTCAGGTGCAAGTATTGTCATCATCACCGCCAACGCGTCAATCGCGATGGCCGTGCAGGCAGTCCGCGAGGGCGCCTATGATTATCTGATCAAGCCGGTGACCCGGGATCGTTTGATTACCACAATCAAGAACGCGCTTGAGCGCACGACGCTGAAACAAGCACTCAAAACCTCGCCGACGCGCGACGCTGACGGATCATTTCACGGGTTTATAGGTGCCTCACACGTAATGTGCTCCGTCTATCAGAAAATCAAGTCGGTAGCGCAGTCCAAAGCCTCGGCGTTCATCACCGGTGAGAGTGGCACCGGCAAGGAGCTATGCGCCGAAGCGATTCACGCCCTGTCACCGCGCGCCGCCGGACCGTTCGTAGCGATCAATTGCGGGGCCATTCCCAAGGACCTTATGGAATCCGAGATTTTCGGTCATCTGAAGGGCTCCTTCACCGGAGCAATTAGCGACCGCGAAGGTGCCGCGAGCCTGGCCGACGGTGGCACCTTGTTCCTCGACGAAATTTGCGAAATGGATCTTGCGCTGCAAACCAAATTGCTGCGCTTTTTGCAGACCGGTCTGATTCAGCGTGTCGGCTCCCCGGCAACCGAAGAAGTCGACATCCGTGTGATTTGCGCAACCAACCGATCGCCACTGGAAGAGGTTAGCGCCGGCCGGTTTCGCGAGGATCTGTATTTCCGCTTACACGTTCTGCCGGTGCATCTGCCGCCGCTACGCGAGCGCGAACAGGACACACTTCAGATCGCCAATCATTTCCTCAATCAGTTCGCTATCGAGGAAGGCAAGCGGTTCAAGCGGTTCTCTGCCGACGCGCAAGGCGCTCTAATCGCCCATCATTGGCCCGGAAATATACGCGAACTGCAAAACGCTGTTCGTCAAGCTGTCGTCTTGTACGATTCCGAAACTGTCGAGCAACACATGCTGGACCAGCTGATTGCCACGGCGCCAACCGACAGTCCGGAGCTGGAGTTGGCCGTAGACAGCCTGCGCGAGGCTGGCAGAACCCCGA
>JAEKFU010000417.1 GCA_016522385.1 Pseudomonadota bacterium | reverse complement strand
CGCTGGGATTGTCAATCAATCGGGCAAAAACGGCCGTCAGATTTCGGCCCATATCAATGCTCAAGAACACCAGGACCAGCAGCATCCCCACCATCGAGCTGAAGATCGGCGCTTCTTTGGCGAATGGCACATTGCCCTTGTCCAGGGCATCCTGGACCTTCTTTGAGGTTGCCTCCTCAGTCTTGCTGTCATCATCGGGACGCTCGGCCATGTCGGCATACCATTGGACGGACTCATCTTAATGACGAAATCAGCCCTCTTCGTCTTCTTCCTCGATCTGAATTTCGCCGCGCTCGGCCAGCCCTAGTGCGATCGTTGCGATTGTCCGCTTGGCAGCGCCGCTATCTTGCGCGCCAGGGTCGGATCCACTAGCCAATTCGGATTCGACCATGCGCCGTGACCGAGCCGACAATGCCGACAGGGCCAACTCGCGCAACGTTTCGTCGGCGCCATGAAGCGCGGTGACGAGGGTATCCGTTGCGACCTGGCCAAACAGTATCTGGCGCGCAGTTTCAGAAAGTTTGACAATATCTTCGAATGAGAACAGCAGCCTTTTGATCTGTTCTGCCTCTTCCGGTGCAGTTTCGCTAATGCTGTCGATAAGCTGCTGTCTTTGTTCACCGTCCATACGGTTTATGATGTTGGCAATTCGCTTGTGCGCCTCATTTCCAGATGCATCTGCCTGATCAGCCATAAGGCCCGCCCGGAGTCCGTCTTCCAGCGCCTTGACCGCATCTTCATGCGCCGGCTTGACCGTCAGCATTCTGCGCATCACGTCCAGTCGCAGCTCTTCCGGGATTTGCGCAACCATCTTTGCCGACAGTTCACCATCGACCTGTGTAAGTATTGCCGTCACTGTTTGCGGATGCTCGCTTTCCAGGAACGGCACAAGGATCTCTTCAGGTGCATCGGCAAGCTGAGCCCATACCGGTGGTTCCTCGACAACGTCTACGTCGGCGGTTTCGGGAGAGACTTCTTCAGCTACATCCTCCTGCGCTTCGGCCTGATCTGGTTGGAGGGCTGCATTCAGCAATGTATGCATTTCATCAGGCGTGCCGATAAAGCTCAATCCGGTGGAAACCTGAGCGGCAAAATCTTCAACGATCGCATCCAGGTCCTGCGCGGTTATCGGCTCCAGATTGTCCGCTGCCCGGCGGATCCTGGCGATCTCATCAGGGTCGAATTGCTGCAGCAATTGGCTGGCTTGCGACTCGTTCAAGGCAAGCAACAGCACTGCTACTTTCTCGGAACCCTTGAGCGGGCGCGAAAATGCCGTACTGCCATCACTCCCAACGGCAGTCATCACGATCCGTCTTTGTCCGCTGGACCATCTTCCGCGCGCGCATTGACAATTTCTGTCAGCGATATGCCGAAACGCGAAGTGCCATCTTCCATCAGCACCACTTCACCGCGAGCGATTATCCGGCCGTTCACCATCACATCGATCGGTTCACCGACTTTGCGATCCAACGCAATCACCGAACCGCGCGCAAGCTTCATCAGGCGGGAAACCGGCATCGTGGCTGATCCGAGAACGACATCAACAGACACGGGTATTTTCATGACCAGGTCAAGATTGCGCTCATCCGCCGACCCGCTATCCGCATGACCGAACGAACTGACCGTATCTTCAGTACTGTCTACGGTACTGATAGCGTCAACCTCGATTGACAGTTCGTCAGGCGTACCTGTTTCGGACTCCAAATCCGACATCTCTTTCTACTCCAGTCAAATAGGCATCATCTGTTCTAGGCCTGTAAACAGATAGGGTTGCGATGCTGGCCCGGCATTTCGGGATTTGACAGGGTTGGCCAATGTTCACTGGTGTTCGTCGTCGAATTTGCCAGCATGTCCTTCCTCCTCACATCCCAAGTGTCTGTTCCAGTTCTGTCAAACCGGCATCACAACCCTAATCCTCCACAGGCCCTAGTCGTACAGGCCACCAAAATCGCCGGCCAGTAGTTCATCCATCAGTTCCTGCTCATTTTCGCCAATCTGCTCGACCTTCAAGACAAAACCACCGTCCGATTGTCCCAACCGGCACCACAGCATCTGCTGATCATTGCAGCTTACCCTTACCGGGGTGTCCGGACCGCACGACAGCGCGATGACCTGTCCTTCCTGAAACCGGGAAATGTCATCCAGCATCAGCTGACCACCGTCGAGTACCGCCGTAAGTTTGGTATCAGTCCGACGCACCTGGCGATCGAAGTGCTCTGACCATTTTGGATCCAAACACGCCTCGTCATCTGCTTCCACGTTTTGTAGCTCATCGCGGTTCGCAGTCAGCGCAAACTGCGGTACTGCGAGCAGCAACTCGACGTTTCGACCGATCATTTCGGCTGAGAAACGAACCAGAACAATTGCTGCCCCGGCCCCGCCGATACTGTCCAGATCAACGCTGGCCATTGTGGCCTGCGGTTCAATTCTGGGATTGGAAACTTGCCCGAAGCTGGACTGCAGTGCGTCGCCAAACTGACGAAACATCAACTCTGCAATAGCGGTTTCGATTTGCGAGAATTCCCGTTCGACATCAAACACCTCCCCACCCACTTCACCACCGAGCACAGCTTCGAGGAATGCAAATACTGTAGGGCGCGACGCGATGAGGAGAAGTCGAGCATCCCAGTTTGCCGCGAATAGCACTTTGACTAGCTGCTGTTGTTCAACATCGATAAGCTCGCCGGCTTTGCCGGTGACGATAGCTTTTGTTTCACAGACTGGCGGTGTGGCCATCAGCTCGCCAAGTGTGCCGGCAAGAGCTTCCGCCGTTTGATCGACCGTGCTGGCAAACATCGGCCAATCCTCGATTTCAAAACTCGGCGCCCGAAGCAGATGATCGGTACCATCGCTGTGGCTGGCTTGCGTTTCCAATTGCATTTGGACTACCGCTCAGTCTCGCCTCACGCAGCGGCCGCTTCGCCGGCGGCGGCTGCGGCAACGGTTTCTTCTTCGACCTCATCGATCGACGGCCGCTCATATGCCGAAATCGTCTTGCGTCCATGTTCCAGCGCAATCTGCGGCATTGCGCCGTTCATGAAGGCAAGCAGGGTTTGCTTGACGACAATGTACAGTCGCATCTGCTTTTGCCGAACGATCTTGATTTTTGAGGCGACAGGGCCGACCAGACCGTAAGACATGAAAATGCCGGCAAACGTCCCGACCAATGCCGCACCAATCAGCTTGCCGAGCAATTCCGGCGATTGATCAAGTGCACCCATGGCCTTGATAACACCCAACACGGCAGCAACAATTCCGAGCGCCGGCAGCCCGTCAGCCATGTTCTGCATCGCACCCTGGGCCTTCAACTTGTCATGAGAGATCGTGTGGATTTCCTCATCCATCAACGCTTCGATCTCGTGTGGGCGGGCGTTTCCCATGATGATCAAACGGCAATAGTCGCAGATGAAGTTAGTCAGATCCTTGTTCGCCAGCAATCTGGGTGCGGCCTGGAATATCGCTGAGTTTTCCGGATCGTCAACATGCTCTTCCGCCTCAGCGGTCGACTTGCCGCGCAAGACCCGCATAAGGTTGTACAAGACGCCTAGAACGTCGAGGTAGTCACGCGGCTTCGGTGCAGCCTCCTTGAAGGCCTCCAGAGTCGCCTTGCCGGAATCTTTCACGACCTTCATAGGATTGGCGACAAAGAAGATTCCAATCGAAGATCCACCGATAATGACATATTCCCATGGTTGCCAAATAACTCCGATATGGCCACCCATGGCCATGAATCCGCCAAACAGGCAAGCAAACGTGACAATCAGACCGATCAAGATGGTCAAGGCGCTACTCCCGCATGCGTAAGTGCATCGTGCAACAAACGTGTCTACTATCGGTAGGCAGTGAGACTTGCGCGAACCTGATCACAGCCCGGCTGGTGACCGATTGAACGGTCGCGCCAGCCTGGCGAAAGCTACCACTGTCAAGATAACTACTCCCGGTACCGTCAATCGGAGTGATCCGTGCTATCGACAACTGCAAGTTTCCAGCTCATCTCCCGTGACCTGCAACGCTCACTTGACACGACGGCGACACAGCCACTTGTCGCTCGAGAATCTGAATACTATCTGGCGAACATTTCCGCGGTTAAATCTGTCGACGACTTTCTCGCAGATGATCGCCTGTTCAGTTTCGCGATGAAGGCCTTCGGGCTTGAGGAAATGACCTATGCCAAGGCCTATATGCGAAAGGTTCTGGAAGAAGGCATAGACAACCAGGACAGTTTCGCTAACTCCATCACTGATGTGCGGTTCAGGGAATTTGCCGAAGCTTTCAATTTTGAACGCTATGGTGAGACCGCCACAGCCTTTGAGCGCACGCAATCAGGCACCGTGGAAATGTATGTCCGCCAGACGCTCGAAGAGTCTGCCGGCGCCGACAATCAAGGCGTACGGCTAGCACTGTATTTCGAACGCAAAGTCGGTGAAATCGAAAACGCTTTCGACATTCTGGGAGACCGCGCGCTGCTCCAGGTCGTGCGCACCGCATTAGGCCTATCCGAACAGATTTCATCGCTGGATGTCGATAAACAGGCCGAGCTCATCAATGAGCGGCTCGACCTCGAAACGCTCTCAGACCCGCGGGAGCTTGATCGGTTCTTGAACCGCTTCACCACGCTGTGGGAGTTGGAAAATCCAACCCAGCCGCCGACCGTGCCGAACGTGCTGGCCACACGGCCCACGGTCTACGGTATTGCGCCCGACCTGCTGTTGAACCTGGCCAGCCTTAACCGTGGAGGACGCTGACCGTGCCGGTGAGTATGGATGTTGCCCTATCTGCACAGATAGCGTTGGTCAAGCGGCTCGACACAATCGCCCATAATGTCGCCAATGCCTCAACGGTCGGATTTAGAGCAGATGAGGTGAGTTTCGAAAGCCTGGTGTCGCAGCAGACCAAGGACCCGACGGCCTTCACGTCAGCCGGCGAGACCCATATATCGCGGGCTGCAGGTTCGATCATCAACACCAACAACCCCCTTGACGTGGCCATCCAGGGTGATGCCTGGTTCGCAATCCAAGGCCCGTCGGGAACGGTTTACACCCGTGACGGTCGCATGCGCATGCTGGCAACCGGCGAGTTGCAGACGCTCGCGGGCTATCCGATTCTGGATGCCGGCGGCGCGCCGTTGTTGCTCAATCCGGCATCCGGCACCCCGCAGATCGCCCAGGACGGTATGATCACTCAGAACAAACAGCAGGTTGGTGCAATTGGCCTGTTCAGCCTGCCGGACAATGCCAAACTCCGCCGCTTTGAAAATGCCGGCGTCATCCCAGATGCACCGGCTGAGCCCATATTGCAGTTTACAACTGTTGGCGTGGTTCAAGGTTTTGTTGAGCAGTCCAATGTCAATCCAATCATGGAGATGACCAGCCTGATTGCGGTCTCCCGGGCCTTTGAAAGCCTGACCGCAGCGATCGATGACACTGATTCGACGCTCCAGAATGCCATCAGGACATTGGGTGACACCTCATGATTTCTGCCCGCGATTCGGCTCTGGTGCGAGTCGGCGGCAGTGTCTGCGAAGTCTCTTCAACCTGGTGCAAAATTGCCGGGTTGTCACGACTGGCCCGGCTTGGCGACTGCGTATCGACCGAAACACATGAGGGTGAACAGCTTGCCGAAGTCGTCCATGTCGACGACACCGGGGTGCTCGTTAAGCCCTTTCACAACGATATGGCGATCGGCCTCGGCGCACGCGCATGGTATCATGGCCGCATAACCATCGCGCCGCACCCGGTCTGGAAAGGTCGGGTCATCAATGCGCTCGGCGAGCCAATCGATGGCGCGGGAACGCTGGTCAAAGGTTCACCGATAGACCCGAAGGCTGTGCGTCCGCCCGCTCCCATGCGACGCCGCCGCATCAACCAGCCCATCTACACTGGCATAAACGCTATAGATTTGTTCTCCCCGATATGCGCTGGCCAGCGCATCGGCATCTTTGCAGGTTCAGGTATTGGCAAGTCCACTTTGCTTGCCATGCTTTCCCGCGCCCGTGGCTTCGATACCATTGTCATTGGCATGGTCGGCGAACGTGGTCGCGAAGTTCGCGAATTTCTCGAAGATGGTCTGTCAGACACCCGCGGCCGCACGGTCGCCGTCGTCTCTTCCGGTGACGAGAGTCCGATGATGCGAAAACTCGCGCCATTGACCGCAACCGCCACGGCAGAATTCTTTCGCGACCGCGGCGAGGAAGTGTTGCTGATCATCGACTCCATTACCCGCTTTGCCCATGCGGCTCGCGAAGTGGCATTGGCAGCTGGCGAACCACCCGTCGCACGTGGCTATGCGC
>JAEKFU010000410.1 GCA_016522385.1 Pseudomonadota bacterium | reverse complement strand
GGTCGATAGCGGCGGGTTTGGTATGGTGTTCGACGGATCGGTACCGGATCTGGTCAGGAAGCAGATGCTTTCGGCCGTGCAAGGGTTCCTGGGCAAGCACCAACTGGGCCTGGCGGATATTGGCGGGTTTGTGTTTCACCCGGGTGGTGCCAAGGTGCTCGATGCGCTCGAAGATGTCCTTGATTTGCACCAGGGTGATCTCAACACCGAGCGGGACGTCTTGCGCGAATTCGGTAATATGTCGGCCCCGACCGTTCTGTTCGTGCTCGATAAAGCACTGCGGTGCAAAAGCGGTGTTCGCCATTTGCTGGGTGCGGTTGGTCCTGGCTTTACCGCATCTTGTGCTACATTGATCAACTAGGCAATGACCTGACAATGGTCAACAGGTCCTAATGTCTTTGCAAATTGTCATACTTGCGATCGTTGCTGCGCAACGACTGAGCGAGCTGGTCATCGCACGGCGCAATACGGTGCAGCTGCTGGCGAATGGCGGTCATGAAGTCGGTGCAAGCCATTACCCGGCGATGGTGCTGTTGCATGCGAGCTGGCTGATCAGCCTGTTCTGGCTGGCCCCCTCGCGGCCGATCATTGGTCCGTTTCTGGTCATCTACTGCATCTTGCAGGGCCTTCGGGTCTGGGTACAAACCACCATGGGCAAACGCTGGACGACGAGGATCATCGTGGTGCCCGGCGAGCAACCGATCACCGGTGGCCCATTCCGCTTTTTGCGGCATCCCAACTATGCGGTCGTATCAGCGGAAATTGCCTGTCTGCCGCTGATGTTTGGGCTGTGGCAACATGCGGTGCTGTTTTCCATCCTCAATGTGATCATGCTACGGGTGCGGATCGCGGCGGAGAACGAGGCCTGGGCGCAGACTCGCTGATCCTGTAGAGGCACAGGTGCAGCTCCGGGAGGTCAAAGTTGTCGCCGGCAAATCACGTTGATCTCAGGCGTGTAGTCACAGCGCGTTCCGCAGGTGAGCCTCCTGCTTTGCTGAAACAAAAGCGGCAACCGAGCGCTTGATATCGGCTGGGGTTGTTTCGACGGCGCACACGCTGATACGGATGACCGGTTCGCCATGCCACTTTGAACCGCCGCACCAGCATTCGCCGGAGGCCTGCACAATGCGCAAAATTGCTTCGGTCTCTTGCGGCGTGTCGCCGGCAACAAGTACCTGGTTAAAGACAGTATCATTGAGCACGCGAAATCCTGCCTTCCCGAGGCGATCGGCGAACAATTCTGCCCCATCGCAGAGCTGATCGATCAGGTCGGCAATGCCTTTGCGGCCCATGGTCACTAGCGTGGCCCACAGGTCGATCCCGCGTGCGCGGCGTGACATTTCCGGCGTGTACATCATGCTGTCGCGGTCATCGCTCCACTGGATGTAGGAACCGCTGGCCTGTAGCGCAGAGGTGAGTGCGTTGCGGTCACGGCACAGAATAGCGCCGCAATCATAGGGTGCGTTGAGCGTTTTGTGGGCGTCAACGGACCAGCTGTCGGCAAGCTCGATTCCGTCTGTCAGATGCTGCTTTGCCGGTGAGGCGGCGGCCCACAGGCCGAAGGCGCCATCAACATGAACCCAGGCCTTGGCGGACATGGCCTTTTCGCATAGCGGACGGAAGTCATCGAAGGCGCCGCTGTTGACGTTGCTGGCTGCGAGGATGAGCAAGGTGCGATCATCGAGTTCGGGGACTTGATCGATCCGCATACGGCCCTGATCATCGCAAGGGACGCTGTGGACCCGATCACGGCCGAGGCCGAGAAAGGAGAGCGCTTTGAAGACGGTGCCGTGTGCCTGTTCACACAGTACGACTTTGAGCTCCGGTGCGCCAAACAGGCCCTGCGCCGCGGCATCCCACCCCTGACGCGCCAGCAGCGTGTTGCGGGCAGTTGCGAAACCGCATGCAAGCGACGTCGAGGTGCCGGTGACCAGTCCCGCGGCGGTGTCTTGTGGCAGGTCGAACAAGGAGACGAGCCAAGTCTCGCATTGCGCTTCCAGCTTGGCGGCGATCGGCGAGATGACATTCAGCGCCGCGTTCTGGTCCCAAGCGTCAGCGAGCCAGCGCGCGGCCAGCGCCGGCGGGTGGATGCCGCCATTTACAAAGCCGAAATAGCGGCCGCCGGTCTGGGCAACCGTTGCCGGTGAGCCGTGTTTATGCAGAAGGGTCAGCATTTCTGACGGATCCAACCCGTTATCAGGGAGTGAGCCGTCGAATACACTGAGCCCGTCAAGGGCGCCCTGACGCGGGAACACCGGCCGGTCCCTGACCGTGTCTATATAGTCGGCAGCATGGCGATGTGCTTGTTCCAACAAGCCAAAGATATCCTTGGTGCTCATTTGGTCCCCATATGTGATCTATTGCTGGAATTTCATGATTGCATCGGCACTGCACGGGACACCGGAGACGATTGCGTTCAGCTGTGTGTGGCGTTCGGAGACAAGTTGCGGCGTATCCGTGGCACAGTCGAACGTGCGGGCAGTCGTGTCGGCGAGGTCGCGTGCGGTTTGATTGTGTTTGGGGAGAGAACCGTCGACATAGGCAATGTGGCAAGCCTGGCCGCCGCGCAGGGTCGTGACGGTGAGAAAGTTGAATTCTCGATTCTGACCATTGTTCATCTTGTATCGAATAATGGTGGCAAAGGGCACGCCGCCGTCGAGGCGCCACTCAAGGGTTGGGCCCGCGACATTAAAAGCGCTGAAAGTCTGTTGCGAAACGCATTGCTTGAGCGGGTTGGGACCATAGGCGAGGAACGTTCGTAGGTCGCCTTCGCCGACCCAGACATCTATGCTGTTGATGCCGGGACAGGAAAACGTCACGCTGCCGCTTTCGACGTCCGCCGTCAGCTGGCGGCATTTGTCAGGCGAAATCGTGCTGTATGTGCTGGTCGTCCCGGCGGCTGCGGGAAAGGTTACAGCGAACGCGGCCACCAGACTGGCAATGATTGATCGTTGCTTCGTCATGTTAGGTTGTGCCCTTTTTTCGATGGATTGCCTTCACCGGCTCTACCATAATAGGGCGACCTCCCTGTGTTCCAGTAAGGAAGTCTACGATGCGTATCGATGCCATATCGATCGGCGAGAACCCGCCCAAAGAAGTCAATGTCATCGTTGAGGTGCCGATTGGTGGTGAACCGATCAAGTATGAGATGGACAAGGAGGCTGGTACGATGGTTGTCGACCGGTTCTTGTATACATCGATGCGCTATCCGGGCAATTATGGTTTCATCCCACATACTCTTTCGGAGGATGGCGATCCGGTCGATGTCCTGATCGTTTCGCAACGAACACTGGTGCCCGGTGCGGTCATCGCCTGTCGGCCGGTAGGCGTAATGAAGATGGAAGACGAGGCCGGCGGGGACGAGAAAGTCGTCGCTGTGCCGGTGTCACGCATCACCCAGCGCTACGACAAAGTGCACGATGTGACAGACCTGCCGGAAATACAGGTCAAGCAGATTGAGCACTTCTTCACCCACTACAAGGATCTGGAGTCCGGCAAGTGGGCTGAGACCATGGGCTGGGGTGGTCATGACGAGGCCGAGCGGATGATTGTCGAAGCGATCGACAGAACCCGCGGCTCCTGATTACATCTTTGGTGTTGCGACGCCGGCGATGCCGCTGGCGGCGCGCACGGTGTTGTGTAACAGGCAGGCGATGGTCATCGGACCGACGCCGCCGGGCACAGGCGTGATCGAGCCGG
Organism: Pseudomonadota bacterium; assembly: GCA_016522385.1. GTDB lineage: Bacteria > Pseudomonadota > Alphaproteobacteria > Rhizobiales > Aestuariivirgaceae > JABDJG01. Next base: position 1,237 of record JAEKFU010000410.1, on the reverse strand, counting down.
CCACTTTGGCGCAGGTGTCATAGTCACAATCGCCGACCAGTGTGCTCTTGCCATCGCGCTCGATGCGGTTGATGCCGACATCGATTACGCAGGCGCCCGGCTTGATCCAGTCGCCTTTGATCATCTCCGGCCGGCCGACCGCGGCGATGACCAGATCGGCACGACGCACGACACCAGGCAGGTCTTTGGTGCGCGAATGGGCGATGGTGACGGTACAGTGTTCCTGCAACAGCAGTTGTGCTACCGGTTTGCCGACGATGTTTGACCGGCCAACAACAACGGCATTGACACCCGACAGGTCTCCCAGCGCGTCCTTGGCCAGCATGACACAGCCGACTGGCGTGCAGGCAACCAGAGCGTGTTGGCCAGTGGCCAGTCGGCCGGCATTGATGACGTGGAATCCGTCGACATCCTTTGCCGGATCGATCGTATTGATGACTTTTTCGGTATCGATCTGATCGGGCAGCGGCAGTTGCACGAGGATGCCGTGTACGGCTGAATCAGTGTTGAGCTGCTCGACCAGGGCCAGCAATTCGGCTTCAGACGTTGTGGCATCAAGCCGGTGCTCGAATGAGTTCATACCGACCTCAACGGTCTGCTTGGCCTTGTTGCGGACATAGACCTGACTGGCCGGGTCCTCGCCGACGAGGACGACGGCGAGACCCGGGGTGAGGTCATGCTGTTTTTTCAGGGTTGCCACCGCGCCGGCGACGCGCTCGCGCAAGCCGGCCGCAAAAGCCTTGCCATCAATGATCCGGGCTGCCGCCATCGTTTAGTCTCCAAAGGTTTGCGGATCGAAGATGGCACTTAGTGCACTGGCAATTGCCTCGGGCCGACCGCAGATTTTTATCTGTTTGTCGCGGGCCGTTTCACCGGCGACGATGCTAAACGCTGATTTCGCAAATCCGAGCTGCTTTGCCAAGAGCGCAATCACGGCTTTGTTGGCCTTTCCCTTGTCTGGCGGCGGAGTGACACGCATCTTCAGTGCGACCGTCCCGTCGGCCGACCGGTGCAGCCGGTCGATGGCGTCGGCGCCGGCCTTCGGCGTCAAACGCATGCTGACGACCAGGCCATCGCTCAATTCGCGGTAGATTGCGTCGTGGCCGGTTATCCTGGTTGTCAACAGACCGCAACCCTATTGCGAGAGGAACTGTGGGGCGTAATAAACCACAATTCGCTGCAAGAAGATGATGCCAATCAGCAGGATCAGCGGGGAGAGATCAATGCCACCGAGATC
>JAEKFU010000376.1 GCA_016522385.1 Pseudomonadota bacterium | reverse complement strand
CAGACCACGGCGCGAAGCATGCCTAGCCAGCAGACGCAGAAACGCGGTCAAATGATTCCACATGAGAAAGAAACGCTCTAGTGTTCGCGTTTGACGAGCGCCCACAAAGCCGGGAACATGGCAGCCGCGAGTGCCGCCTTGATCACGTCACCCCAGATGAACGGCATCAGACCGAACTGGATGGCTTTCTCGCCACCGACAAGTGTGGCAAGCCATGCCAGGCCGGGAACGTAGATTACTGTCGTGGCGATCAGCATGGCGATGAACATGTTGAACGGGTTGCGGTCCAAACCGCGCTCGGCGAAGAAGCCGATGATGGCGGCCGCGAGCACGAAACCGACCAAGTATCCACCCGTCGGCCCGGTCATGTAGGCAAGGCCAAGACCCTTTTCCGGCGTGCCTGAGAACACCGGAAGCCCGGCTGCTCCCTCGGCGAGATATAGCAGCAACGTTGCGACGCCCAGCCGCCAACCATATGCGGCACCCAGACCAAGAATGACGAATGTCTGCATGGTCACCGGTACTGGTCCAACATCGAGCTTCACCTTGGCAGAAAGCCACAAGAGCACTGTTCCCAAGACCGCCAGAACGACTGCACGCAGCCACCGGTTGGCCGTTCTCTCCGGCCAAACGTTTGCGGCAATGGTATTGTCGGCGGTCAAAATCTGGTTCATGGAAAGTCCCCTTGTATTGGTAGGTGCCAGCGTGGCACTTAAGTCGCCAAGGTTATTGCCGGAATCGCACAGCGCGGCAAGACCAAGAATGTGTCGTGAGGCATATGGCTGATCTGAAATTCGATCGCGATTTTGACCCTCAGCACGGCCATGCCGTTGCGGTGTCGCCCAAAGTGCGCAGAATCACATGCAACAACCCGGGCGCGTTCACCTTTACCGGCACCGGCAGCTACATTGTCGGGCATGGCGATGTCGCAATCATCGATCCGGGCCCTGATGACGATGCGCATCTGGCGAGCCTGATTGAGGCGGTCAAGAACGAGACAGTCAGCCATATCATCATTACCCACACGCACCGCGATCACTCGCCGCTGGCCGCACGGCTCAAGGAAATCACGGGTGCCACAACTTATGGCTACGGTCCGCATGGCGCAGGCGCGCGCAGCAGGGCGATTGTTGCCGGCGACGTGCAACTCGATGCCAGCGGCGATATGGATTTTCATCCCGATGTAACAATCGCCGATGGCGATGTCATCGAAGGACGCGACTGGACGCTGGAAGCAGTGTTCACGCCTGGCCATTGCGCTAACCACATGGCGTTTTCACTGGCTGAAGAAAATGCGCTGTTTTGTGGAGATCATGTGATGGCATGGTCGACCAGCGTGATTGCGCCACCGGACGGCAATATGGCGGACTATTTCGCCTCACTGAGACGTCTGATGGCGCGCTCGGAGGAAGTCTACTGGCCTGGGCACGGTCCCGAAAAACGCGATCCGCTGCCATTTGTGCGCGCATTTATGACCCATCGCAAGATGCGCGAGGAAGCAATCTTCAACCGGCTCAAGCAAGGTGACCGGGCGATCTTGGAGGTGGTGCGGGCAGTTTATGCGGATGTCGACCCGCGCCTACATCCGGCCGCAGCCATGTCCACGCTGGCGCATGTCGAGCACCTTATCGAGCAGGGCCGAGTGGCCACGGACGGGGGATTGACCCTCTCAGCGGAATACCGAGTAGTGTAAGGGGTGACTTGGTGAACGGCCTTTGGTGGTTACACGCAGATCCGATAACCCACCCCATACCTGTAATTGTCACCACACCCTAGGACCTATTGCCGGAGATTAATCATGAGCACCCTCAGGCTCGAAGATGCCATCAATGAAGCCTGTCCGTGGTCGGGCAAACCGGTATCGGCGGACAGCCTGACCCTTTACAAAGGTCATGTTGTCGGTTTCTGCAATACTGGCTGCCGCGACAAATTCGAACAAGCCGTCAGCAAATTCGATTCGGTTCTGGAACAATCCGCCTAAATGAGGTCTGGTCTTGACTGAACCCTGAATATCAGAAAAACCTGATAAACTTCAATATGATAGGGGGCGATACACGGCTCAAATTCTTTAGTCTGAACCGATCTTGCTCTAAGGCTCAAATAGTCGGCAGGACGTGATCCTTGAACTGCTGGCGCAAAGTGAGTTTGGAGATCTTGCCGGTGGCCGTGTGCGGAATTTCGTCGGTGAAGACGACGTCGTCCGGGGTCCACCATTTGACGATCTTGCCGTCGAGGTGCGCCAGCACCTGTTCCTTGGTGACCTCCTCACCCGGCTTCTTGACAATCACCAGCATCGGCCGCTCGTCCCACTTAGGATGCGGCATGCCGATGGCGGCGGCCTCCGCGACGCCGGGGCAGCCCATAGCGATGTTCTCAAGATCGATTGAGGAAATCCATTCGCCGCCGGACTTTATGACATCCTTTGAACGGTCGGTGATCTGCATATAGCCATGCTGATCAATGGTGGCGACATCACCTGTATCGAACCAGCCCGCGTTATCGAAGGCATCCGCCCCTTCGCCCTTGAAATAGGATCTGGCGATGGCCGGCCCGCGAACCTTGAGACGTCCAAACTTTTCACCGTCGTTAGGCAGATCTTTGCCATCGTCGTCGGTGATCTTCATCTCGATCGAGTAAGCCGGCCGGCCCTGTTTCAGCTTGGTCTGCCACCATTCATCACCGGACATTTTCTGCAAACCGCCCTTGCGGGTGCCGAGCGAGCCGAGCGGGCTCATTTCGGTCATGCCCCAGGCATGGATGACATTAGTGTCGTATTTTGTTTCAAAGGCACGCATCATGGCTTCGGGGCAGGCTGCACCGCCAATGACGACATTTTGCAGCGTGTCCAGCTTGAGGTCGGGATTCTGTTCGAGGTACTGCAGCAGCATGAGCCAAATGGTCGGTACAGCAGCGGTGAGTGTGACCTTTTCAGTGTCGAGCAACTCATAGATCGATGCACCGTCCATCTGGGCACCAGGCAAGACCAACTTGGCACCGGCCATAGGGGCCGAAAACGCCATCGACCAGGCATTGGCATGGAACATCGGCACCACCGGCATGATGGTCTCGCGACTTGAGAATGACAGCGCATCGCCGCCACAGGTCGTCAGCGCGTGCAGCACGTTTGAGCGGTGGGTGTAGACGACACCCTTGGGGTTACCCGTGGTGCCGGACGTGTACCACATGCCGCAGGCGGTGTTTTCATCGAGCTTCGGCCAGACGAATTCGGCATCGCCTTCACCAATAAGGTCTTCGTAGCACATGACGTTGGGCAGGCTTGTCTCAGCCGGCATGTGGGCTTTGTCAGTCATGATGACATAGCCCTTGACGTTCGGCAGTTGATCCTTGACGCCTTCGAGGATCGGCACGAATGTCAGATCGAGAAACATCCACTGATCTTCGGCATGATTGACGATATAGGCGAGCTGGTCGGTGAACAGGCGCGGGTTCAGCGTGTGGACCACGGCGCCAAGGCCCATCAGGCCGTACCAGATTTCCAAATGGCGGTAGCCATTCCAAGCCATGGTGGCCACGACATCGCCCTCGCCCACGTTCAGTTGACTGTGTGCAGCGCTGGCGATCTGGCGCGCCCGGTGGTCGAGATCAGTATAGGTGTAGCGATGAATCGGGCCCTCAACAGTGCGCGAAACGATCTCCTGGCTACCATGCCAGTTGCGGGCGTGGTCGAGAACGGTGTGGACCAGCAACGGCCAGTCCTGCATCAAACCTTGCATGGATTCTCCCTTCCGGTGCCGGCATCAATCGCCATCTTGCCTGTGCGAAGATTAGCGCCGTTGCCGTATCATCTCAACTACCAGGCCTTGGATCGATCGGCGTTCTTATAACCATGTCAAGCGTGCTTTCAAGCAACAAGGCTCCGGACAGCAGACGGCCTTCCGCACGCGGTGGGGCAACCATCTGAATGCCTACCGGCAAGGTGTCGGTTGTGAAGCCGGCGGGAATGGAGATCGCCGGACAGCAGACATTGGTGATGGCATAGACGATGGCCAGCCATTCAATGTAGTTATCGAACCTTTGGCCGTTGCATTCCTCGACATAGCGATGTTCGACCGGAAATGGCGGCACGATGGTGGCCGGGCACAACAGCAGATCATAGGTCTTGAAGAACTCCAACGTGCGGTGGAACATGGCTGTGCGCTGGTGTTCGGCCCGCACGATATCCTCGGTTTTGAGGATCAGGCCCTGCTCGATGTTCCAGATCACTTCGGGCTTGAGCAGGTCGCGATGCGCGTCAAGCAACGGTTTCATCGATGTTGCAAATGACAATGCCCGCAGGACCTGGAAACAGTCGTGCGCCTCACTGAGATCGGGATGCGCTTCCTCAATAGTGATTCCTGCTTGTTCAAGCCGGCGTGCCGCTGCTTCGACGATCGCCGCGACTTCCGGGTCAACCGGCGTGATACCGAGATCGCGGCTGATCGCGACCCTACCCGGTCTCCAGCCTGAGCGGGCGGCATCGAGATAGGATGTGCCATCATGCGGCAGGGATGTAGGATCAGCCGCTTCTTCGCCAACCATGGCATCGAACAATAGGGCAAGGTCCTCGACATTGCGGGCCATCGGGCCGTCCTGGCCGAGAGTGCTGTCGACCTTGGCACCTCGGCTGGTGGCGACGCGGCCCGGCGACGGACGCATGCCGCAAACGCCACAAAAACTGGCCGGATTGCGCAAGCTGCCACCCATATCGGAACCGTGGGCGAGCCAGGCCATGCCGGTGGCCAAAGAAACAGCGGCACCGCCGGAGGAACCGGCAGCGGACCGAGATGTGTTCCACGGATTGAGCGTGCGGCCGAAGACTTCATTAAACGTGTTGGCGCCGGCACCGAATTCGGGCGTGTTGGACTTGGCATAAACGATCGCACCATTGCGCTCGAGATGATCAACGAGGATGTCTGAAGTCTCCGGAACGGTGTCCTTGAAGATCGGGGAGCCCTGTGTTGAGCGTACCCCGGCGACATCGGTGAGATCCTTGATCGGAACCGGCAGGCCTGCCAACGACCCACGTTCCTTCGGCAGGATGCTCTGCGCTGCTTCGGCACGCTGACGTGCCCGGTCGAAGCACAGCGTCGGCAATGCATTCACCGCAGGATCGACTTCGGAGATTCTGGTTTCCAGCGCATCGAGCAAGTCGGTCGGCGTCACCTCGCCCGTCATAAGCAGATCGATGATTTCGCAAGCCGTCTTTTTGATCAGTTCATCGGTCATGGCTGTTTCTTTCGACGAAGTGCCGCTTGCAAGTGGTGCATCGGCGGACTAATGCAGAAGGAAGCAATTACACCTCCGGTAGCACAATCACCGGCAACATCTCCACAGAGGAATCGACATGGCCCAACTCTCCAACCTGGCAGTGCGCGATATTGAAACCGTCATTCATCCTTATACCAACCTGGCGAGACACCGCGAGATAGGGCCACTGGTGCTGGAAGAGGGCAAGGGCATCTATGTTTATGACAACGAGGGCAAGCAGTATATCGAAGGCCTGGCCGGCCTGTGGTGTACGTCGCTGGGTTACGGCAATGAAGAGTTGATCGAGGCGGCGGCGAACCAGATGCGACGCCTGTCCTACACGCATATCTTCACCCACAAATCGAATGATATGGCGATCGAGCTAGCCGAGACACTGAAGGAGATCGTGCCATGCGAGGCCTCGAAGGTATTGTTCTGCTGTTCTGGGTCGGAGGCCAACGACATGCAGGTCAAGCTGACCTGGTACTACAATAACGCCCGCGGCAAGCCGGAAAAAAAGAAGATCATATCGCGTATCAAGGGTTATCACGGGGTGACCGTGGCTTCGGGATCTCTGACCGGACTGCCGCCGGTGCACATGGACTTCGATCTGCCGATACAGAACATCCTGCACACCTCCTGCCCGCACTATTACCGATTTGCCAAAGATGGTGAGAGCGAGGATGAGTTTGCCGCGCGGATGGCCAAGGACCTGGACGACATGATCCAGCGCGAAGGCCCCGAAACAGTGGCGGCCTTCATTGCCGAACCGATCATGGGCGCCGGCGGTGTGATCGTGCCGCCCGACAGTTATTTCCCCAAGATCAACGAGGTCCTGGCCAAGTATGATGTCCGTTACATCATTGATGAAGTGATCTGCGGTTTCGGACGCACCGGCAAGTGGTTTGGTTCGGAAACCTTGGGCGCCGAGCCGACATCGGTGTCAATGGCCAAGGCGATCACATCGGCCTATTATCCGCTCGGTGCCATTACCATCGAAGAAGGTGTCTACCAGGCAATGCTGGATGCCAGCCGCAAGATCGGCACGTTTGGGCACGGCTATACCTACACTGCCCATCCGGTCGGCGCTGCCGTGGCGTTGAAGACGATTGAGATTTACAAGCGCGACGGCATCGTCGGACGGGCCTCACAGCTGGGCGAAGTGTTTCAAGGGCGCCTGGCGGCGCTTGCAGATCATCCACTGGTTGGCGAGACGCGCGGGCGCGGCATGATAGGCGCACTGGAACTGGTGGCCGACAAAGCGACCAAGAGGGCGTTTGATCCCCAACAACTGGTCGGCCTTAAGGCAGCGGGATTTGCCCAAGAACGCGGCTTGCTGATCCGCGCCATGGGTGACGCGTTGGGCGTATGTCCGCCGCTGGTCATCAAGGAGGATGAAATCAACGAGGTCTTCGACCGGATCGAAAAGGCACTCGACGACACGGAAGCTTTCGTCACCAAGGAGGGCTTGCGAACAGCCTAGGGTCTAAGCGGCCAGCGCCTGTTCGAGATCGGCTATGAGGTCATCTACGGCCTCGATGCCGATAGACAGCCGGATGAGGTTTTTCGGCACCACGGAATGAGCACCTTCTACGAGGTAACGGTGTTCGGCGAGGCTCTCGACACCGCCCAGTGAGGTCGCGCGCACGAAAACCTTCAACCGGCTCATCACCATGGCCGTTTCGTCGGCACCACCTTTGACCAGCATTGACAGCATGCCACCGAAGCCACCGGACATCTGCTGGGCGGCAATGGCATGGCCAGGGTGGCTTTCCAGCCCCGGATAAAGAACGCGTTCGAGCGCCGCGTGTTGCTCAAAGTGACGGGCGATTGCAAGCGCGTTTTGCGATGCCTTCTCAACCCGCAGAAATACTGTGCGCAAACCGCGGATCAAAAGCCAGCATTCGAACGGCGCGAGGATCGAGCCCATATAGGTGCGCAGATGGGAGATCTCACTCCAGACCAGCGATCCTTGCGCGGTCACGAGTACGCCGGCGGTGACGTCGGAATGACCATTGAGGTATTTGGTGGCAGAATGAAACACCAGGTCGGCACCGAGCAACAATGGTCGTGACAACACCGGTGGGGCGCATGTAGCATCGACGGCAAGCAGCGCGCCGGCTGCATGAGCCGTTTCGGCGGCCGCTGGGATATCAATGACATCCCAGGTCGGGTTGGCGGGGCACTCGATCCAAACGATGGCGGTTTTGCCGGGCCGAATGGCTTTGGCCAAGGCACCGGGATCGCCTTGGTCAAAAAAAGTAACTTTCAAATCGCGCTTGTCCTGCAGGCGGAGCAGCCAGTCCCGGGCGCCGTGATACATGATGCGCGGCGCCACAACGTGGGCGCCGGTTTCGAGCGTTTCCATGAGGCAAGTTACGGCGGCTAGACCGGATGAAAAGACACGTGCGTCGGCACCTTCGTCAAATTTTGCCAGTATCTGTTCAAGCTGACGAACCGTCGGGCTGCCCGAACGGCCGTAGCTGAAATCCCCATGGAGAGACGCATTCTCGCGGCGGGCAAAGGTGGTCGATGGTTGCCAGGCCGGAACAACGGCACCCGATGCTTCTTCAATGAAGTGCAGCGCCTGAGCGATCAGCGTTTCGGCGGCCGGCCCGGACTCGTCAGACATGCTGGCCGCCATTGATGTGCAGCTCGGCGCCGCTCACATAGCTGGAGGCATCGGTGCACAGGAAATAGATCGCCTTGGCGACTTCCTCGGGCTGACCAAGACGGCGCAAGGGAATGCTCGGGATGATCTTTTCGGTGCCGGGCGACAGGATCGACGTTTCGATCTCGCCCGGTGAAATGGCGTTGACGCGGATGCCGTGCGGGCCGAAATCAGCCGCCATCTCGCGCGTGAGCGAAGCAAGCGCTGCCTTGGACGTCGCATATGCGGCGCCAGCAAACGGATGTACGCTTGAGCCGGCGATCGAGGTTACATTAACCACAGACCCCTTGGCGGTCTTCAACTCTTCGATGAGACCGCGCGCCAGCATGATTGGGGCATAGAAGTTGACCTGAGCAACGGTCTTCCAGTCCCCGATCGAGGTTTCCAGCGTATTCATGCGTGCGCCGCCGGGCAGTTTCGGCGAGATCGCCGCGTTGTTTACCAGGGCGTCCAGGCGGCTGTTTTGGGTTTTGAGCCGCTCGCGCATTTCGCCAACTGAGCGGGTGACATCGTCCGGGTCTGCGAGATCGACCTGAATATGATCTTCTTCGCCCATCTCCCATGGACAATCCTCGGGAAAGGCTTGCCTTGAACATGTAATCACCCGCCAGCCGGCCGATGAGAAGCGTTTCACCGTCGCATGGCCTATGCCGCGGGACGCTCCGGTAAGGATTAGTGTCTTGCGCTCGTGTTCAGGCGTCTGGGTCATCTAGGGATAAAGCCTTTGTTTGGTCCACGCGTCTTGGGGCGTCCGGCGGCGGAACGCAATCCGATCGTGGAGGCGGAACGGCCGATCGTGCCAGAATTCAATATAGGACGGGATGATGCGAAAGCCAGACCAGAAAGGCGGACGCGGCACCGCGCCAATTGCGTGCTTGGCGGTGAATTTGGCCACTGCCTTTTCCAGTGCGAAGCGGCTTTCCAACGGCCGCGACTGCTGCGAGGCCCATGCACCGATGCGGCTGTCGCGCGGCCGAGAGCTGAAATAGTCATCGGCTTCGGCATCGCTGACTTTTTCCACTGCGCCGCGCACTCGGACCTGACGACGCAGGCTCTTCCAGTGGAAGTTGGCGGCCGCCTTCATGTTGGCGAGAATCTCTATGCCCTTCTGGCTTTCAAAATTGGTGTAAAACACAAATCCTGCCTCATCGTAACCTTTGAGCAAGACCATCCGGATATTTGGCAGGCCATCGACATCAACCGTTGCCAGGCTCATGGCGTTGGCATCGTTTGGTTCGGATTTTGTTGCTTCTGCCATCCACTCAGCGAACAGCTTGAGTGGTTCATCGGCATCGGCAAAGTCCGGTGCCGCGGTGATGACCTGAAGCGTATCTTCTTTGTTTGACATGTCGAACTCAGATTACACATTCCAGTTGAACGACGTTTTGACACATTTTTCAGATGAGTTCACCGGTTGGTTTGCCTCGCCCTGGTGGATGCGCTAACAAACCGACATCAAACGTGATTTGCCTCACCATTGAAGAATTTGCTTTCGCCTAGGGTCTAATTCTGTAAATTGGCGCCGCCTGGGGAAGGCATCTGTTTTACGAGGGTAACCGAAAATATGACCGATTCCGGACCGATCATGGCCGGCAAGCGTGGCCTTGTGATGGGGGTTGCCAACAACCGATCCATCGCCTGGGGTATCGCGCGGGCCTGCGCAAACCATGGTGCCGAACTGGCCTTTACCTATCAGGGCGATGCTTTGAAAAAACGCGTCGAGCCGCTGGCTGCATCAATTAACTCCAATCTGGTCCTGCCATGCGACGTGACCAATGAAGCCTCTATCGATGCGACGTTCGACGAAATCAGGCAGGTCTGGGGAGCGATCGATTTTGTGGTGCATGCGATCGCGTTTTCAGACAAGGATGAATTGACAGGCCGTTACATCGACACCACAGCGGACAACTTCCACAAGACGATGTACATCTCCTGCTACAGTTTCACAGCGGTTGCCCAACGAGCGGAAAGACTGATGAGTGACGGCGGTTCGTTGCTGACGTTGACTTATTTCGGCGCCGAGAAATGGATGCCGCACTACAATGTGATGGGGGTCGCCAAAGCTGCGCTTGAGGCCTCGGTACGGTATCTGGCCGCCGATCTCGGTGAAAAGGCGATCCGGGTCAATGCGCTGTCAGCAGGACCAATCAAAACCCTGGCCGCATCGGGGATTGGAGACTTCCGCTATATTCTGAAGTGGAATGAGTACAATTCACCGTTGCGGCGTACGGTGACTATCGACGAAGTCGGCGACGGTGCGGTGTTCCTCTTGTCGGATCTCGGCCGCGGTGTGACCGGCGAGGTGACACATGTCGATGCCGGCTACCACATAGTCGGCATGAAGAACCCGGCAGCACCGGACATTTCGGTCGTGAACAACGGTGAATGACCAACTGCCGCCAATCTATTACATCAGGCACGGTGAGACGGACTGGAACCGCGAGCGCCGGATCCAGGGCCAGACCGATACCCCGCTGAACTCCACAGGCGAGGTTCAGGCAGCGCGAGTGGCGATCAAGCTGCGCGAAGTTGTGCCAGATCCCAGCGCCATGCAGCTGATCGCCAGCCCACTTACGCGGACCCGGCAGACCATGTCAGCGGTGCTCGATGTCTATGACATGGGAGACGCCGAAGTGGTCTATGACGAGCGACTGATGGAGCTCAGTTTCGGCAGCTTCGAGGGCAAGATGTGGGCTGACATTCATGCAACAGGCGTCCGGCCGGAAGTCGACCCGGAGCACTATCATGACTGGCAGCCTGAAGGCGGTGAAAGCTACCAGATGGCCCGCGACCGGGTCGCCGACTGGCTGGCCTCTATATCCCGGCCGGTGATCGTTGTTGGTCACGGCGGAATCAGCCGGATCCTGCGCGGCATCGTCTTCGATTTGCCAAAACGTGAGATCGTGACGCTCAAAGTGCCACAAAACCGGTTCTTTCGCATCCAGGATAACGGACTCGATTGGTTTGACGCGCGGGATGTGCGCACGTAAGAACGTGCTGCACCGCAATTTCGGCAATTTCTACCCATGTCACATAACACATTCGGCCACATGTTCCGCATGACCACGTTCGGCGAAAGCCACGGGGTGGCGCTTGGTTGTGTGATCGATGGATGCCCGCCGGGCATATCTTTGAGCGAAGCGGATATCCAGCCCTGGCTCGACAAGCGCCGGCCGGGTCAATCGAAATACACGACCCAGAGGCGCGAGGCGGATCACGTGAAGATCCTATCGGGCACCTTTGAAGACGACCGCACAGGCGGACCGGTGACGACCGGGACGCCGATCTGCCTGATGATCGAGAATACCGATCAACGCGCGAAGGATTACACGGACATCCGCGACAAGTTTCGCCCCGGCCATGCCGATTTCACCTATTTGGAAAAGTACGGTGTCCGGGATTATCGCGGCGGCGGACGGTCGTCGGCGCGCGAGACGGCAAGCCGGGTGGCCGCCGGCGCCGTGGCGCGCAAGGTGCTGGACGGTATTCAGATCCGTGGCGGCTTGGTGCAGATGGGTGAGTTTCGAACCGAACGGCGGGACTGGGACGTCGTGGGGCAAAATCCCTTGTTCTGCCCGGATGCCAAAGCTGCCGAAATCTGGGCGAATGAACTCGACAAGATCCGCAAGAGCGGTTCGTCCTGCGGCGCAGTGATCGAGATTGTCGCTTCCGGCGTGCCGGCCGGCTGGGGTGCACCGGTCTACGGGAAGGTGGACCAGGACCTGGCATCGGCAATGATGAGCATCAATGCCGTCAAGGGTGTTGAAATCGGCGACGGGTTCGCGGCCGCGGCACTCACCGGTGAAATAGATGCCGATGAAATTCGCGTGAAGGATGACAAGCCGGTATTCCAATCAAATCATGCAGGTGGCATTTTGGGCGGAATCTCGTCGGGCCAGGACATCGTGGTCAGGTTCGCCGTCAAGCCGACGTCTTCCATCCTCACGCCACGAAACACCGTCACGAAGGACGGCGAAGAAACCGAGATC
>JAEKFU010000040.1 GCA_016522385.1 Pseudomonadota bacterium | reverse complement strand
ATATAGTATTCGCGGGGGTAGCGATCTATCAGTCCGGCCAGGCGGTCATCCACAAACAGACCGCTATCGACGAAGTCATGCTTGAACTCGACGAGATCCGTGCCAAAGGCGGCTTCCTGACCGGGCTCAAACGCTAGATGCTCGGCTTTTGCCCGCATTGCACTGGGCATATGCTCCTCCTGCGTCAGACGTTATGACTAATTCCACTCACTCCGCATCACAGAGTTGTGATCTTGATAGGATCTGAAGCAAGGAACGTGCCAATTGACCCTAGCCCTACTAAACAGACTTCGACATCGGGCCCATTCATTCCGATATCCGTAGTCAGGGTCAGTCCGGACCACCACCGAAAGTCCGCCATTAGTCCGGGAAGCGCCAAACTCAGACATTTCTGGATCGGGTTTGGATAAAGCATATTCGCTAATAGGCACTCTCGAAACCATTTGGCTAGGAAGCGCCATAATCTGAAACTAGATCTATCCTTCTTGGCTGTTGTGGGCGGTGCCAATGGAGGCTGAACACGTGAAGCTACTCATCAATTCTTTTCTGTTCGATCGCCATCCGAAACTCTGCCGCTCCGTTTCATCTGATGCGCTCCGCAAATTGTCAAATAGGTCGCGGAGCAGAGTAGCGATCTTGAAGCATGTGCTAGGTCGAAATTCTTACTTACTTAATTCGCTTCGACTCTGGTTGCTCGCACTCTTGCTTGTGCAAAACGCTCCCCTTGCATTTGCTGAAACCGCCGATCCCATGAGCGCTCTGCGACGGGTCTATGCTGGCGTGCTGTTGATCAAGGAGTTTCATTCAGCGTGCGATCAGGTAGCACCGGAAAATTCCAGCGTTCACCAGGCCGCGTTCGCGAATTTCGCCTAGAAACATTCAATTTCCCGTATTGAGCAATTTTTCTCAGTGACGCCTAATCCCGTCCCCAATCTGTCCAGCGTTAAATCCAGCATCGACAAGGCCGCATCCAAAGTCGTAGCTCAGATCAAAGCTCGTCCAGAAACCTGCTCTGTCCTGGGCGAAGTGTTTGAAGGGTTGGTCAGGGAGAAGATGGGAACTCCTGGCATTACCAACTTGGGCACATATTTCGATGGCTTGCTGGAAAATGCAAACCTGGCATCAACAACCCCCTCGACAACACCGAGTGTGACATCTCAGGCGCCTACGACCAACACCACGTCGACGAAAGCCAGCGGCAAGATCGAAAATCTCCAGGACGTGTACGAGGCGGCCTTTGGGATTCCAAGGTTTCAAGGGGCTTGCGACCAGGTCGTTCCAGAACAGGCCACCTTACACAAAGTCATAGTGGAAACATTTGCGGCAAAGCACTCGCTCAGTCGAATTCAGGCCCACTTTGCCAATGCCAAGGATGAGTTTCCCTGGATTGCGGATGCAAACAAGAAAATTGAACAGGGTTTGGTCAAGGTGCGCGCTGCCATCGAAAAAGAACCAAGTGTGTGTTCGGCCTTGATGCTTGTTCTCGAAAATCTGGTGGAGAAGAAAGGCGGGGTACCTGACTTGGGTATCCTGTTCGATCGGCTGGTGTTGGCTAACGTGGCCGTCCCATCAAGCCCTCCACCGACCATCGAGACGGTTGATGATGCACCGCCCGAGGTCAATCAATCTGAAAGTCCGATTGTTGGAGCCAGCGGTCGTCGCATTGCCCTTGTAATCGGCAATTCCGCCTACAAGCATGTCCAAGCTCTTCCCAATCCCGTCAACGACGCCGAGGATTTGGCCGCGGCGTTGCGAAACTTGGGCTTCTCGGTGCAGCATGTTGGCAATCTAGGCAAAGTTGCATTTGACGAAACACTTGCGGAATTTTCGGATAGAGCCGCCGGAGCCGACATAGCGGCAGTTTACTTCGCCGGTCATGGCATTGAAGTCGACCGTGTAAACTACATAGTCCCAGTCGACGCTACATTGGAGAATGATAGACGACTGCGCTTTGAGGCCGTGAGCCTCGACGATGTAATGGGTGCCCTTGATGGCGTGAAAGGTATCCGAATTGTTCTGCTGGATGCTTGTCGTAACAACCCGTTCGCGGCTTCAATGAAAGTTACATCGGCGACACGCTCAATTGGGCGTGGCTTGGCCAAGATTGAGCCTGTGCGGGGCACACTTGTTAGCTTTGCAGCAAAGGAAGGCACAGTTGCGGAAGATGGAGCAGGTCGCAACAGTCCGTTCGCGGCAGCGCTCCTTGCAAACCTCGACACACCTGGCTTGGAAATCGGATTATTGTTCCGCAAGATCCGAGACAGCGTGTTGAAGAAGACAAACAACCGGCAAGAGCCGTTTATTTCGGCGTCTCTTCCGAGCAATCCAATCTACTTAGTGCCCCCAAAGTAGACGGTCCTGCTCACATAGACGTTCCGCACAAAACAAAGTTTGTGCGACAATCCGGTACAATAAGAGCAAGGCGCCGGGCAACTCATGATTTGGCGTATATCCCGCTGACCGCGCAGAACAACAACGACACAACCTATAGTCCAACAAAGCCAAGGCGAAGCGGCGCAGTATATGGCCGGTGAAACTGTTACACCTCCCAGTAGACAGCGACTACTGAACCTAGGCCGTGTTCTCACAAGTGAGCATCCGTTGAACCGATCCGTGAAATGCCTGCTTTGCCCCCCTGAAAGTAGAGTGCGTTTGTGGGTTGGGTAATTGCGATGCACCTGTATCCGCGGCCTTGATCAACAGGACCCCGGCAGCTGTGCCGGCCGCCATCGCAGCAAACGTGGCCGCGATTAGTGCAAACAAGATTCGACGCAGAAATCGTACATCCGCGTCATGTGACTTTGCGTTGTTAACTTTCATGTTCAAGCACCCAAGAGCCAAATGCTTCGGCGGAAATGCCGTAGCACAAGAAGTCAGGTGGACTCGCCCCTGACACCAATGATCTTACCGGTCAAGGCTGGCCAAGACCTGCACAACGGAGTTGTTTGGTATGCTTTTCTGCAATTTTTGCACCAGATCGCGTCACGGCACGCGGACCGCATGTTTCAACGGCAATATTGAATGGCGGGAAGTCCATTTTGTATGAGTAGTTTACGTGACGAAATCAACGCTTCAGCATTGAAAGAAAAAAGTCTCCTTTGGGTCTACTATCGTAATTCCTAATGAATGACGGTTATTGGGTGAACAACGGACTTAACTGATCAGCATGCCATTGGTCCGGGATGTGCCAATAACTGCCGTCGAGCAAGTCTTGGCGAAAGGGGATTATTGCCGGGTAGGCCCAGG
>JAEKFU010000347.1 GCA_016522385.1 Pseudomonadota bacterium | reverse complement strand
GACGCGCTGGCCCGCGCGCACGGGCCGGGCGCGATTCAGAAGATGGCCGATGAGGCAGAAACGCATATGGCAGATTTTGCGGCGGCCTCAAAAGAGCTTTACCGCAATTTCATGGTGGCAATTCGCTGATCGTTCAACTGGTGCGCCGCACCAGCTCGACCATGTAGGCAGTCGACCAACCGAATAGCAAGAAGCCGTTGGCACCGATGAGTGCCGACATCAGGCGCCATTCGGTGCTGAGTGTGATGTCACCGAAACCGAGCGTAGTAAACGAGACGAGCGAGAAATAAACCGACGGTTCGAGGCCGCTCACCGCACCTGTTGCCATCAGGACGAATGCCCATATCCACACTTCGATCGTGTGTGCAAGCAGGATATATAGCACGCCGGCAGTGATGAAGCCGGTATTTGAAAAGCGCCTGAGATGGGCCCGGGCCAACTGCATCAGTCTTGGACTGTGTGCCGACATCAAGGCGAGCATTTCGGCATGCACCGCAACGGTCACCGCGATCACCAGCGAACCGATGAACAATTGCTTGATTAAGAGAGTGCTCCCGATTGCTTCCATTTCATCTGCTTCTTGCGCAAGATCAGTTCGGTGTGTGGTGCGAGGCAACTGCTGCTCGCCGAGGTTCCCTGAAACCGACAGACTTGCAAGATGTCAATACCAGACCCGCAAACAACAGCAGGCCCCCGGGATGGAATCCCCATGCCTTGAATACCGGCTCGAAATAGGGAAGACACCACAGCGCCAGGGCCAGCAGCGTGAAACTGAAATCGGCCGTGCCACGCTCGATGCGCGGGATCAGCATGGCAATAGGCACCAGTAGCACCATTGCATCATAGTGGAGGACTTTCGGGGTCAGCAGGCAGACCGCCAATGCCAATCCGAAAGCACGATGAACAGGATCTTCAGCAGACCGCCAGATCAACATCAGCATGCAGGCTGAAGCAAGACTGACTAAAACCTGGACACCCCAGGCCAACGTCTCGTTGATTCCCAACCGCAGCAGTAGCATCAGGGCTGATGGCGTGCGGTCAAACGAGGGATTTGCCACGCTGAAAAACTCAGCCGAATGGTATTGCACTCCGCTCAGGAACGACACCCAAATCTGATAGCCGAAGAGAGCGCTGGCAACGGTGCACAACACCGCGGTGCAAAGCACCATGACGCCCAGTGCACGCCAGTTCTGATCCACCAGCAGACACAGTGGAATAGCGAACGCAAGGTGGGGCTTGATAACAAACAGCGAGGCGACGCCGCCGGCCCGCCCCGGATGGCGTTCATAGGTCAAGATAAATACGGCCAGCAGCACGGAAAATACTATCCCGGTCTGGCCGGCCCCTGCCGTATAGGCGGTTAGCGGCGCCAACAGCGTCAAAACCGTTGCGGGCCAGTGGTTGGTCAGCCGGAAAATGCACCACGCCAAGGCAATTAGCGGCAGTGCGGTCCACAGCAACAATGCATAGCTGTGCGACAGGAGGCCGAGTGGTGTCCACATCAATAGCGCAATGGGCGGATTGAAAAAGTGGAGCTGGGTAATTCTCTGACCGTAAATCTTGAATAGATGCGCATCGAACGCCGCGTGATCCCATACGGAGCCTGCTGCGCCCTTCAGCGTCATCACGGCCGCGTTGTAAAAGACAAGGAAGTCACCACCAGCGATATCACCATTGTGGTTTATGAACGGGCTATCAACCGGGAACAGCATGCTGTAGCCGTAACGGCTGTAGATGATCCCGGACGCCGCAAGTGTGATTATCACGGCGATGCCCATTAAACGCCCGGCTGACTGCCGCATCTGTCTTCCAACCTCAAGATGTTGAAAAGGTCGATGCTGCAGACTAGGCGCATTTGATGAACAATTTGCCACCGAGGCTACGGCTTCACTCAGCCAGCTTGCCGATGATGCGGGCCCAACTGCGAATACCGCGATGGTAGCTGGAAATGTTGTACTTTTCGTTTGGGGAATGGATCGCATCATCATTGAGGCTGAACCCGACCAGCAAACTGTCCATTTTGAGAATGCGCCGAAAACTGTCGACGATGGGTATGGAGCCACCGCAGCCCATCATGACGGGAGCACGACCGAATTCATCTTCGAGCGCGGCTGCGGCTAACTGCAAATGCGCACTGTCTTCGGCAAATTCGATTGCCGGAGCACCGCCGACGTGTTCCTTGAAGGTGGCCTTACAGCCGGCTGGTGTGCGCTGTTTGACAAAGGCGCGAAACGCCTTGGTGATCTTGGCCGGATCCTGTTTGCCTACCAAACGAAATGAAATCTTGGCCGAAGCTTTCGACGGGATCACTGTCTTGCTGCCTTCACCTGTGTAGCCCGCGATGATACCGTTGACATCGGCAGTCGGACGCGCCCAAATCTGCTCGAGCAATGAACGGTTCTGTTCGCCGGCCGGCTCTTTCAATCCGACCGGCCCGAGAAATTTGCGCGCGGTCATATTGAGCCCGTCCCACTGTGCGCGGGTTGCCTTGGGCAACTCGCTCACCCCGTTATAGAAGCCAGGAATGGTAATACGGCCGCGTTCGTCGTGTATGTCGCCGAGGATCTTGGTAAGCACGCGAATCGGGTTCATGGCTGCGCCGCCATACAGACCGGAGTGCAGATCAATGGACGGACCGGTGATTGTGACCTCGTCATGCAGATTGCCGCGCAGGCGCGTGGTAATGGCCGGCGTGCGGGCATCCCACATATTGGTATCGCAGACTAAGGCGATGTCGTGTGACAGCTCTTTGCGATTGGTTTTCAAGAAGGGCTCGAGACTGGGCGAGCCGGACTCCTCTTCGCCTTCAAACAAAATCGTTACATTGAGCGGCAACGAACTGGTGGCATCGATCCATGCCCGGCTGGCCTCCAGAAAAGTAAGC
>JAEKFU010000341.1 GCA_016522385.1 Pseudomonadota bacterium | reverse complement strand
ATGTTGGAGTGTGGCTTCGAAACCTCGGGCTTGAAAGCTACACAGACGCGTTTCGCGAGAACGAGGTCGATGCTTGGACACTGTCGACGCTGACAAACGAGGACCTTAAGGACTTGGGCGTCAGTCTTGTCGGACATCGCCGCCGAATTCTTGACGCCATCGCAGCTCTGAATGAAGGCCAAGCGCCAGTCTCGGTCCTGTCTACAGCTCTTAACCTCGTGGCCGATAAATCCTCCGAGGAAACTGCACCTGCCAAGGCACCAGACGCCGAACGGCGCCAACTCACCGTGATGTTCGTTGATCTGGTGGGATCAACGGAGCTGAGCCGTCGCCTCGACCCAGAGGACATGCGGGACGTCCTTCGCCGCTATCAGAACACCGTCGCCGGAGAGATCACTCGCTTTGAGGGGCATGTTGCCAAGTTTATGGGAGACGGTGTGCTGGCCTATTTCGGCTATCCGGTCGCGCACGAAGACGAGGCCGAGCGAGCGGTCCGTGCTGGTCTCGCAGTGAACGACGCCGTCAGTCAAATCAAGACGCCGCAGGGCGAGGTTATCGCAGCACGCATCGGTGTCGCTACGGGTCTGGTCGTAGTCGGCGACCTCGTCGGCGAGGGTGTCTCGGAAGAGCGCGTCGTTATTGGTGAGACGCCCAACCTTGCCGCGCGCCTGCAGACTCTGGCTTCTGAAGGATCGATGGTAATATCGGAGAGCACAGCTCACCTGCTTGGTGGCATCTTCGATCTGAACGTGTTTGGTGTACAGGACCTAAAAGGTTTTCCCGATGGCGTGCGGGCCTATCGTGTGATCAGCGAGAGCGCTGCCGAAAGCCGATTCGAGGCGCTGCATGCAGCGGGTACGAACCCGCTGGTCGGTCGTGATCAAGAGATCGGACTGCTGCTGCAGCGTTGGGGCCTTGCGTCCGGCGGTGAAGGACAGGTCGTGGAATTGCTGGGAGAGCCTGGCATCGGGAAATCTCATGTTGTACAGGCGCTGCGCCAGCGCGTGTCCCAGGAGCGGCACACTCGATTCCGCTACCACTGCTCACCCTATCACACAAATAGCGCCCTTTTTCCCATGATCGATCAGTTGAGCAGAGCTGCGGGGTTCGAAACTGCTGACTCGCCTGAGAATCAACTCGACAAGCTCGAACAGCTACTCGCCAGGCCCGACCGAGACCCGGGACATGATGTGCCGGCAATCGCGGCCCTCTTGTCGGTGCCGACCGGGGACCGTTATCCGCCGCTCGACCTTTCGCCACAACGTCAGAAGTTCTTGATATTCGAGGTTTTGATCGGACAGTTGGAATCAATTGCGGCCGAGAACCCGGTCTTGACGATCCTAGAGGATATGCAATGGATCGACCCGACGTCGCTCGAATATTTCGATTCGATAGTGGAGAGGATGGAACACCTCCCATTGCTCCTTGTGACAACGTGCAGACCCGAAACCACAGCACGCTGGACGGGGTATCCACATGTTGCGCTCTTGACATTGAACCGTCTTGGACGAACCGACGCACTTTCGATCGTCAATGACTTGACCGGTGGCCGTGGATTGCCCGAGGAGGTGGTGGAACATATTCTGTCGCGGACCGATGGCGTGCCATTGTTTGTGGAGGAACTAACGAAGGTTGTTCTCGAATCGGAATTGTTGAGCGTCGATGGGGAACAGCTGACGCTCTCCGGTCCGTTACCACCGGTGGCGATCCCGTCCACGTTGCAGGACTCACTGATGGCCCGTCTAGATCGGTTGGCGCCGGTGAAGGAAGTCGCGCAGATCGGCGCAGTGATTGGCCGGTGCTTCTCGTTTGAGTTAATAAGCGCCATTGCAGGTCTACCGGAAGATAAGCTCACCGAGGCCTTGGACCAGCTGGTCGAGTCGGGCCTGGTCTTTCGCCGTGGCATACCACCGACCGCCACCTACACCTTCAAGCATGCGTTGGTCCAAAACGCTGCCTACCAGACGCTTCTAAAAAGCAGATTACACATCCTGCATGCGCGGATTGCGGACGTATTAGAGCAACAATTTGCCATTTTCACACAAACGCAGCCGGAAGTAGTCGCCCATCACTGTACGGAGGCCGGGCTAGCCGATAAGGCCGTGGATTATTGGATAGTCGCGGGTCAGGTGGCAATGACGCGCTCCGCAACCGCCGAGGCGGTCGCCCATCTGGATTCCGGTCTCCGCGTGCTCACGGGTCTTCCCGAGAGCGACGAGAGGGATCGTCAGGAGTTACGTATCCAACTCGCCAAAGGCAGCGCGATGGTGGCCGCACATGGTTTTGCCGCGCCGCAGACGGGCGGCGCCTACCAGCGAGCTCGTGAGCTTTGCGAGCGCTTGGACGATATTCCGCAGCTCTTCGCCGTTGTGTACGGATTGTGTCTGTTCCATTTGTATGCTGCGGAACTCGATGCGGCCCAAGCGGCCTCAAACCAACTGTTGGAGTATGCAAAGACGAGTAACGACCAAGACTTACTGTTTTTCGCAAACCGGGCTGCCGGAGTAAGCTCATATCCGGCAGGAAAATTTTCGGCCGCGCGTGACCATCTTGAACAGGCATTGTTGCTCTATGATGCAGAGCGACACCGGAGCCCAGTGTTCATCTATGCATTCGATCCACAGGTAGTTTGCCTCGACTATTTGGCCCGCAGCCTGTTCCCGATGGGTCTCGTGAGCAAGGCACTTGATTGCAACAACCAAGCGATTAAGGAGGCCCGGCGGATCGGTCACCGAAATAGTCTGGCCCTACCGCTGTTTTTTGGCGGTACGCTCCATCAGCTGCGCGGTGACATCAACACCGTCCGCAAACATGCCGAAGAACTCACTATACTCGCCGAACAAGAGGGCTTCAGATTCTGGCATGCGGGCGGAACGATTCTGCAAGGCTGGGTCGACATCGTGGAGGGGGCCCAGGATGGCGGCATGCGGAGAGTACGGGCAGGTGTCGAGGAGTGGCAGGCAACCGGCGCGAAATACATGATGACGTATTTCCTTCCGCTCATCGCCGTCGCGCAGATTAATGCGGGCGAAGTCCAGGACGCGATATCGCTGCTGGAGAATTCAATTCAACGGATCGAACAAAGCGGCGAACGCTGGTTCGAGGCCGAGGTGTATCGCATTCGTGGCGAAGCGTATCTGGCACTCGATGTGCCGGAGCAGGCGTCGGCGGAACGTTCCCTCCAGCGTGCCCTGGTGATTGCCCGTGAACAGGGTGCCCGGCTCTGGGAACTCAAGGCCGCGACCAGCCTGGGGCGGCTGTGGACGGAGTTGGGCAAGCAAATCGACGTACATGACCTTCTAAACCCTATATTGGACGGATTTTCCAAACCGGTTCCAACGCCTGATCTGGCTGCGGCGAAACAGGTCCTTGTCGCGGCCAACGCTACTGCGGCCCCGCTCAGACATTCGCGTCACGGTGGACAGACCTCATGATCAGGCCTAGGATGCTTCCGAAATTGCGGGAGGAACTATGCCATGACCGTGTATGTCATTGCCGATGTGACTGTCACTGATGACGGTTGGATACCAGACTATGCCGCCAATGTTCATGACATTGTTCACAAGCACGGCGGCAAATACCTTTCTCGTAGCGGCAATATTACTACCGTTGAGGGTGATTCTCTCGATTCAACGCTGGTGGCATTGATTCAATTTCCCTCGATGGAAGCGGTCCAGGCCTTTGCCAGCGATCCCGAATATGCTCCTTATGCAAAAGCGCGTCAGGAAGGTACAATCAGCCGGCTACATGTCATAGACGACACCGACATAGCCGGGACAATACCCTATCTTTCAAAAGCTTGAACTGAGACCGTTGTACTTCGTCGCCATTATGGTATCTCTGCGATTGAGGTCGGCACTTGAGAGACGTGCAGCGGCACTCACGGCTATGTTCGCACTGCGTTCAACAGCTGACGTAACAAGCTTCTGCGTTTGCTTTCAACTGCTTTTTAGACGTCAGCGAAAGCAGCAAATAAAGGCAATTCATGGCACTGAATGCCCGTGTGCGCCCGCGGCTAGACTTCCGTTTTGCCTTCAGCTTCGGACGGATTGCGCGCCGTCGCAGCACGGTCGTTATTAGCGCAAAACCACCGTAGGGCGTCAGCAAGCGGACTTCGGATTTTGGATGTCGGC
>JAEKFU010000281.1 GCA_016522385.1 Pseudomonadota bacterium | reverse complement strand
AAAGAATCCTGCCCAGAGATATGAACGCTTTATCATAGGTGTTTTCCTGATCAGGGTCTCTTCACTCGGCGGCGTCGGCCGTTCTTGCCGCGGCTTCGTTCAGTAACTCTTGTCGGCGTTCCTGCAGGTAACGCACGGCTGCGCCTACAACCGCCCGACCATAACCGTTGACGAACCGGTGTCCAAAATCCGTTGCATCAGCTGATCCACACGCTTCGATACGTGCAAGTTCCGCCGTCAGATCACTCAATCTGGCGTCGTAGATTTGCGCAAGTTGTTCGCCGCTCAACAGATCCATCAGCAACATTTGAAACAGGAATTCCGATTTGAACTTGTCCGGTCGAGGTGACACGTGCAGCGCTTCCGCCAACGCCTGACGACCTCGAGAGGTGATCGCATAAACCTTCTTGTCTGGCTTGCCAGGCTGGCCTTCTGCGCGCACTGACAAGAGTTCTTCGGACAGCATCTGTGTCAGCGCGGGATATATCGATCCGTAGCTCGCATCAATAAAGTGGCTGAACATACCTTGTTCAACCATCTTCTTGATTTCGTAGCCGGTTGCCTCCGTGACCGACAGGATGCCGAGGCACAATGTGCGAATATTCATCACCGAGCTCCCACTCGCAAAAACCGAAATCAAACGTCTTATATCAGTTTGATATATATCAGATTAGCATATATTGATCCGATATAACAACATTCCCACCTAGACAATCTGCCGCAGATGTCAAAATCAGGATTGAATTTGATTGTCTCAATCGTGGATCATGAAATCCGATAGCTTTCAATAAGTTAGGGCGGGATGTGGGCAAAAATCTGCACCCGCTTTTTTTTAACACGTCTGGGAATGTTAATCCCCGTTTGAAATCAGTTTCCTTTTGGCGCAGTCTGCTATATCAGCCACCTTCGCTTGAACATGAATATCGTGCGTCCACTGCGAGCCATGAGCTTTGACCGTAACCGTGATGCGGCAATAGACGCCGGATGCCGCAGCCACAACAAGACCGGAGTGGCTGCTGAATGAGGTCACCCAGACCGGTCTTTTCTCCGTCAGCCCGTTCGCCTCAAGATGACAACGTTTTTGGGCGCATTGCCTATGCATCAGCCCGCCACGCCGGCTTGGTCATCGCGACCTATGTGCTCATCGCATCGATAGCGCTGGTCTACACGATTGCACGATTGGAAATAAATACTGATCAGACCCAAATGATTTCCCCGCACCTTGATTTTCGCAAGGTCTTCGCCGATTTCTTCGGCACGTTCCCTGAACTAAACAATACGTTCGTTGTAATTGTCGACAGCGACGAGCCGGAACTGGGGCGTGAAGCGGCCCGTTCGCTGGGGTTGTCTTTTTCCGCTCGTCCGGATCTGTTCGAGAATGTCTACTCACCGGGTACCAGCACGTTCTTCGACACCTATGGTATGCTCTACCTCCCGGTCCCCGAGATCCGCAAAATCGTTACGCAGATTGGCGGGTCGGCACCGCTGCTCAAGACTCTCGCCAATCAGCCGAACTTAATTGGATTGTCGAGGATCTTTGCCGAATTGCGGCAGGGCGCCGATCGCGGCGTCCTTCCCGCAACGCTGGAGCCCTTGCTCGCCGAGATATCGCGGACCGCAACCGCCGAACTCGCCGGCCAACCGCAACCGTTGGATTGGTCGAAACTTGGTGGCGATGCCGGGACTGATGAGCGCCGCTGGTATGTCATCGTGAAACCGCGGCTCGATTATACCCGGCTCGTTCCTGCCGAAGCCGCTATGCACGAGGCACGCCAAATCGTCGCCGATCCTGAGATCAGTCGGTCTGGCCGGGTCACGGCCAAGCTGACGGGCGAAGCTGCCGTAAACGCCGAAGAATTCGAGGCAGTCATCCGCGGCGCCAGCCTTGCCGGATTTGCCTCGTTCTGTCTCGTCATCGCCGTTATTGGTTTTGGCATGCCGGCACTCCGCTTGATCATCCCGGCGGTGGCGATGCTGCTTCTCGGTATTATGATGACAGCCGGATTTGCCACCGCAGCGGTAGGCCATCTCAATCTGATCTCTGTTGCTTTCGCGGTTTTGTTCATCGGCCTTGGGGTCGACTACGCCATTCACGTCCTGCTGCGCTATGCCGAATTCGCCAAACAGGGCAGCGGACGTATCGACGCGATCGTCGCCAGCATCGCAGGCACCGGCCCGGCACTTGGGCTTTGTACATTAACGACATCTCTGGCCTTTCTGGCATTTACGCCGACGGACTTTGTCGGCATGGCGCAGCTTGGAGTTATAGCTGCAGCTGGCATCGTAATTGCCTTTACCGCCAGCCTGACTCTTATTCCAGCGGTTCTAAGCGTCATTCCGCGTCCGGCCAAGTGGAGCAATCGAACGTCGCCAAGATGGGCCCTGGTTGGTGAAAGGGGCATCTCGTATTCGCGTCCGCGGATGATCATGACCTTAATTGTATTGCTTGCCGGTGTCGGCGCGATTCTATTGCTGCCGTCTGTACGGTTTGACGGTGATCCGATCAATCTGAAAGATCCGCGGTCGGCTGCAGTCCGCGCTTTCAAGGACTTGCTGCAAAACGAACCCGGTCAGGTCTATGCGGTCCATGTTCTTGCCAGCGGCCAGGCCGAAGCCTATTCGTTGACACGGGCTTTGCAGGTGCTGCCGAGTGTCAAATCGGTCCGCAGCGTGAGCGATCTGCTGCCGACAGACCAGTCAGCCAAACTCGCCGTGTTGCGCCCACTTCGCTCTGCTGTACCGGCCGCCACAAACACCGTTGCGCAGACCACCGACGCGGACTTGCGTTCAAGTTTCAACAACATCAGGCGCAATCTGGCCGCAATCGAAAAGGTTGACCGCATCGATCGATCACTGCGAAAAACCGTTACTCAATTGGCGGCCAGCTTGCGCCGCCTCGATCAGCCTGAACCGCTCAGTGGCACCCGGCTGCGGCGTTTCGAGCAAGCCGTGTTTGCAAAACTGCCGGCGACGGTGCAGCGCATTTCGCGACTGGCCAACACCAAACCGGTCAGTAGCCGGACACTCGACGAAGGAATACGCGCACGCTACGTGGCTCCGGATGGTCGGTGGCGTTTGGAAGTGCTGCCGAGCGCTGATCTGCGTGATCAGGCAAACATGCGCATCTTTGCCAATGAGGTACGCTCTGCGACCAATAAAGCGACCGGGCCACCGATCGAAATCACTGGCGCCGCGGACGCGGTCGCCGAATCCATGACAATCGCGTCGCTCTCTGCGCTGGGTCTGGTGGTACTGGTTCTGTTGCCGATCCTGCGGCGGCCATTGGATGTGGTCTTGGTTATCGCGCCAATCGCACTCGCCGGCATATTGCTTTGTGCCTATACCGTCCTGCTGGATGCACCATTCAATTTCGCCAATGTGATAGTGCTGCCACTGCTGCTTGGTTTGGGGGTCGATTCCAGTATCCATTATGTCATGCGCGCGCGCGAGCGTGATGGTGAGGACGATGTGACGATCACTTCGACACCGCGTGCGGTGCTGATTTCTGCGCTCACCACCATTGGCTCTTTCGGGACCCTGTGGCTGTCGCCCCATCTTGGCATGTCGAGCATGGGAGAACTCCTCACGATTGCCATATTTATTTCACTGATCTGTACACTCGTCGTGCTACCTCAGCTGATTAGTTGGACAATCTCCCGAAGCGATTATCACGTCTCAGATTAAATTGATTAGCCTAGTGCTTGTGAACAATTTAGGATTTGGCGCTGGTTTTACAGGTTTGCTTCAGGTTCAGGTGTGTGAGGTGTAAGGACATGCTGGCATATTCGACGACAAACACACCTGAAGATGGGCCAGTCCTGTTGAGTTCCGCCGGGAGGTGGCCCATTTCGCCTCTGGACGCCACTTTGAGCGGCTTTAAGGGGGCGGACCCTACTGCGCCGTTCAAAGCCAGCCAGAGTCTAAATCGGCCGCGCCGGTAACACACTTGCTTTTCCACAGACCGTAGGGGTTGACCGGACTATTCGGCAGGCTTAACGGTGGTGAAATCACAGTGACGCGATAAATGTCTCCAGCTTCAGGAAGGATTAGCAAGTGGCGGTACCGTTCATCCAACAGCTACGCGTCGGCGCCTATATCATGAAACAGAAGTTGCGGGGCA
>JAEKFU010000274.1 GCA_016522385.1 Pseudomonadota bacterium | reverse complement strand
CTGCCACACCGATGAATTCACCCTGTCCGGAGCTGATCCGGAAGGTGCATTTCCGGCCATTCTTGGTCATGAAGGCGCCGGTATCGTGCAGGAAGTCGGCCCGGGTGTGAAATCGCTCAAGCCCGGTGACCATGTCATTCCGCTATATACGCCGGAATGCCGCGAGTGTGAGTACTGCCTACATCCGAAGACCAACCTGTGCCAGGCGATCCGGGTCACCCAGGGCCAGGGCGTGATGCCGGACGGCACTAGCCGGTTTTCCTACAAAGGCGAAAAGGTGCTGCACTACATGGGCTGCTCGACCTTTTCCAATCATACGGTCCTGCCGGAGATCGCGCTTGCCAAGGTCAACGAAAGAGCGCCGTTTGAAAACATCTGTTACATCGGCTGTGGTGTGACCACTGGCATCGGCGCGGTGATCAACACGGCCAAAGTGGAAGAGGGCTCCAATTGCGTGGTGTTCGGCCTCGGCGGCATCGGGCTCAATGTAATCCAGGGCTGCCGGCTGGCAGGCGCTGACATGATCGTTGGTGTCGATCTCAATCCGGCACGGGAGGATTGGGGCAAGAAGTTCGGCATGACCCATTTCGTCAACCCGGACAAAGTTGAAGGTGACATTGTCGCGCATCTGGTTGAGTTGACTGGTGGCGGCGCCGATTATTCCTTCGAGTGTATCGGCAATGTCAATGTCATGCGCGTGGCCCTGGAGTGTGCTCACAAGGGCTGGGGGCAATCGATCATTATCGGCGTTGCAGGCGCCGGCCAGGAAATCGCCACGCGGCCATTCCAGTTGGTTACCGGCCGGTCGTGGCGTGGAACTGCGTTTGGTGGCGCGCGCGGCCGCACCGATGTGCCCAAGATCGTAGACTGGTACATGGACGGCAAAATTCAGATCGATCCAATGATCACCCACAAACTCTCGCTAGACGAGATCAACAAGGCGTTCGACCTGATGCATGCCGGTGAGAGCATCCGCTCGGTGGTGATTTACTAAAGGCTGTCAAACATATGCATTCTGCGTTGGCAGATTGTAGCGAGGAAGTCGCCCTATTGCGCGATCAGGTTCGCCGGTTCGTCGCCGAAGAGGTGATGCCACATGGTGATCAGTGGGAGCGCGATGGGGCGGTGCCGCGCGATGTGCTCCGCAAGATGGGGCGCCTGGGTTTATTTGGTATCCGCTATCCGGAAAGATACGGCGGCGCGGAAATGGATACACGGGCGACGGCGGCGTTCGCCGAGGAGTTGGGGCGCTCGACATTTGGCGGGTTTGCCATCACCGTGCTGGTGCACACCGATATGGCCTCACCGCATCTGGCCAATGCCGGCAGTGACGAGCAACAGAACAAATACATGCCGGGCATTGTGTCGGGCGAAACCATCACCGCGGTCGGCGTGACCGAACCGGGCGCCGGGTCTGATGTCGCCGGTATCCGCACCCGGGCCGAGCGCTCCGGTAATGGCTGGGTGCTTAACGGCTCGAAGATGTTCATCACCAACGGACAGTTGGCGGATGTTTATTTCGTGGCTGCCAAAACCGATCCGCATGCCAAAGGCTCGCGCGGCATCTCGATGTTCATCGTCGACAAAGGTGCAAAGGGTTTTGCCGTCAGCCGCGGACTTGACAAGATGGGCTGGCGGTCATCGGACACTGCCGAGTTGTCGTTCGATGCTTGCTGGGTGCCGGCGGATGCCATGCTGGGTGAGGAGAACCGTGGCTTCTACGCCGTCATGCAGAATTTCCAGAATGAGCGGATCGTGCTTGGTGCCCAGGCGATGGGCGAGGCGCAAAAGGCAATCGATCTGACGATGGACTATGTGCGTGAGCGCTCGGCGTTCGGGGCGCCTTTGTGGGATAAGCAGGTCATCCGCCAGCGCCTGGCCATGTTGCAGGCCGAAGTCGCCGCTGCCCGTCAGCTGGTGTTTCATGCCGCCGAACGCGATGCGGCAGGTGAGGACTGCGTCAAGGAAGTATCGATGGCCAAAGCGCTGTGTGGAGAGCTGGTCAACAAGGTCACCTATACCTGCCAGCAGTTTCACGGCGGCTTCGGCTATATGCGCGAGGCGGCGATCGAGCGCATGGCGCGCGATGCGCGGGTCCAGTCGATCGGCGGTGGTGCCACCGAAGTGATGCTGGAAGAAGTCGCCAAGCGCATGTAGGTTCGTCACTGTCTCCTATGGACACCCAATGATCGCAACTTTTTGATGCTGTTGGCCAGGTGGGATTGCAGTCATCGATTCGGCCTGTCGTTCCAGCGACTCGTCTGCTACTGGCCCTGTCGGAGTCCAAGGTTCGACGTCTCATCGCCGTAGCGAGCTCAAGGTTTTGACAGCCACTCAGATTTGGCCTTAACCGGCTTGGAAAAAGCTAAATCTTTACCTACGCTCTAGAGGTCAAAGACTCAACTGAGCGTGGAGCCGCTCTCAGTTCCGGCAACGCGGGTCTGGCGCATCCTTCGACGCCAGCGGTCAGCATCGTAGGGTGTGCCGCGGTGCAACAGGCAGCGATTGTCCCAGATCACCGTATCTCCGGCTTTCCATTGATGTGAATAAATGTCTTCTGGGCGCGTTGCCCGGGCCATCAGATCATCGATCAATTCACGGCTTGCGATGCCGGACCAGCCAACGACGGAGCGGGCATGCGATCCGACATAGTAGTTTCTGCAGCCATTGCGCGGGTTCTTCTTGACCAACTTGTGTGCAACCGGCGGGAGTGATGCAGCATGGGCGGGATCGACCGGAGCAACTTGGCTGCGCGAGAAAACGTAGTCGTGAATAACCTTGAGTGGCTGCAACCTGTCGCGCAGTGTTTGAGGCAGTCGCGCATAGGCTGCACGTGCGCTAGTGAACTCGGTGGCGCCGCCCTCACCAGGTACCTCATGTGCATGGGTGATCGTAAAGCTGCACGGTCTTTCTCGAAACGACGAATCTGCGTGCCAGAGCTGATTGCCGGTTTGATAGCGCGTGTTGGGGTGATCGTTGCCTTTCATTGTACCGTCGTCTGAAACATTGCCTACTGTACCGAAATAAACCGCCTTACCCGTGCGCCCCAGAGTTATGTGCTCGGCTTCTGGTTCACCCAGGAGTCGCGTAAACATGAGCAGCTCATCGTCGCTCATGGATTGGTCCGGAAAGCAGAGAAACGAGTATGTATCGATCAGCTCGCAAACTTCTTCCAGTTCGATTTGCAAGATTGCCGACGACAGATCGATACCGTGAACGCGGGCGCCAAAATCAGAATGCAGCGGTTCGAGATGAAGTTTACTCAATGTCAGGCGTTCCCTTGGCACAGGACCCGGAGTGTATCCGCTGCCATGGCCCACTGGCAATCATGTTGATTTTGCCGGAACAGCAATGACTACCGCGATTGGTCTGGGTTATTGCGCGGAACGCCATTCAGATTAATGACATCGATCAGAAGGTCCGGATGGGGCGTCGATCACACTAGCGTAATTTGTCACCAAGTATGGAAGTCTGCTACTGCATTGTGGGCGCGGAAACGTTGGAGGAACTGGAGATCGGTCGCATTCAATGTACTAAGACTGAGACTCTGCACGCCATGAACGATCACCGCTGCCACTGCATCCGGGCCAATTCCGGCATGCGGGTTATTTGCACACTCCTCCCGGCGCTGACTGGTGGTGAGGTACATTGTGCCGACAATTCACGGTGAGTTCTACTGAAGGCCACTATGCGGTGTACCCCGGAAGAATTGGCGCAAAAGAAACGATTTGAAGACGTCTATGCAAGATCGCAATCGCCGGTGATGCTGTCCATTGAACGCAGCGTCTGCGGCTGCGACTATGGGGGAAACAGCTGGACGACACGGACCGAAGCGGATGATCTCATCGCCTCGCTTGAACTAGGGCCAGAGTCGCATCTTCTGGACCTGGGGGCGGGTTCAGGCTGGCCTGCCTTATATATGGCTAAGAAGACTCGGTGTAAGGCGATGCTCGTCGATTTACCCGCGAACGGCCTTCGAATAGCTGAGGAAAGGGCCGCCAAGGATCATATTTCTCATAAGGTGACAACAGTAGTTGCTGACGCCGCGCGTCTTTGTTTTCCTGACAACAGTTTTGATGCGATCAGTCACAGCGACCTGCTGTGCTGTCTCAAGCGCAAGCGTTCGGTTCTTGCCTCGTGCCGACGTACTATGCGTCCCCCTGGACGCATGGCGTTCACGGTAATATCGGTCGCCGCAGGGCTATCGATGGAGCAGCGCCGCCGTGCCGTCGACAACGGCCCGGAGTTCATTGAAAGTGATGCCGATTACTTCAGCATGCTGGATCAAACGGCGTGGAAGGTCATCAATCACCAGGACATAACTGTCTCCTTTGCCGCCTCATGTAAACACCAGCTGGATGCAGATGAGGTACGAGAAGTAGAGCTGGCAAACATTATTGGGCAGGAAGAGTTCTCGGAGCGCATAGCAGGTTGGCGTGCAAAGCTCGCTGCGATCAACGACGGCCTTTTGCGCAGGGAGTTGTTCCTGGTTGAACCGCAAAAAATGTAAACTGCCGCGTGAGCAACAGGGTGCTCGCGATTGATGAACCACGGTGATGGAATGAGGGCGTCCATCCCATTGCCCTGATATAAGTGCATATCTGTTTCCCCATAACATTCACTCTGCGGAACAGCGGGCCCACCGGTGATATAGTCTCGGTCAAGTCTCCATTGATTGCGGCTGCAACGGATAGGGAAAAGGCATCATGACACATGGATATGAAACCGGACGGTTGAACCTGCCATTTGTTGGTCTCTGCACCTTTGGCAAGTTTCCATATGTTGAAGATTGGAACGCGATCCAAACTGATGTCGCCGTGATGGGGGCACCATACGATTTCGGCTGTCAGTTTCGTACAGGAGCACGCTTCGGGCCACGTTCGATAAGAGAAGCATCGACTTTGTTCTCGTTTGGACATGCTGGGGCATATGACCACGAAGACGACGTCACGTATCTACCGGCGGAAACCACAAGTGTCGTGGATATTGGAGATGCAGATATTGTCCATACCGACACTATCAAGAGCCATGCCAACATCGAGTTCGGAGTGCGAAAAATCCTCAAGGCAGGTGCCATGCCTGTGGTGCTGGGCGGTGACCATTCGGTCAACATTCCATGTGTCAATGCCTTTGACGATCAGGAGCCAATTCACATTGTTCAGATCGATGCGCATCTTGATTTTGTTGATGAACGTCATGGCGTGCGATTTGGTCATGGCAATCCAATGCGCCGGGCTGCAGAAAAGGATTACGTAACGGGATTGAGCCAAATCGGCATTCGTAACGTCTCATCGACCGCTAAGGATGGCTATGACGTGGCGCGATCCATGGGTTCTGACATTCTGTCCGTTCGGCAATTTCGTAAGTTGGGCGTTGAAGGCGTTTTGGAGCGCATTCCGGAAGGCAAGCGGTACTACGTCACGATCGACATCGATGGTTTTGATCCGTCGATTGCGCCGGGTACAGGCACGCCCAGCCATGGTGGTTTCAACTATTATGAAGGTCTTGAGTTGCTGGATGGTTTGACGAAGCGTGGCCAAGTTGTCGGAGTGGACCTTGTGGAGGTCGCACCAGATTATGATCATGCCGGGTCTACATCAACGTTGG
>JAEKFU010000260.1 GCA_016522385.1 Pseudomonadota bacterium | reverse complement strand
GACAACGAGAACCCTGAGCTTGGCGACTCTCAACAATCCAACCCCCAGAACACACCGACAACCAGACGGGCAAGGACGAATGTTACCCAGTCCAAAGACGCAGCAGCAGCTACCGAGAGCACAAACGAGGAGCAACAAGAAGCCACACCAGACGAAGAGCTGTTGACAACCCAGGCCCGATTTCAGGAAGACGTTGACGACAAGGTCAAATCAATCCAGCAGCAAGGCCAGAATCTTGAACAACAAATTCTCGATGCCGAACGCGAAACCGACCAGCTACACGATGAATTAAAGCGCCTCGATGACGTCTGGGCGGAAAAAGTAGCCGCTTTGACCGAAGCCACCGCCCAAACCGTGGCCAATCGATCGGAGTCGACGGATGCGCCGGACAAATCTGACACAGACAAGGATCAGCGTGCCGGACGGAGCCGTCAGAATGTCATCTCGCTTGCCGCCCGTATTCGCGCCCTGCAACGCAAGAGCGTTGAGAGTTAGCGCGCAGGGCAAAGTGCTCCAACAGAATTGATCCGCCACTTGCCGCTCTGAAACCGTGAACAGGTATCTTTTGTGTCGGCCATGGCTATGATGAAAGGCCGAACTGCTGATAGCGCTAGGGCTGGCCATGAATGCGTTTTCCGATTTCACAATGAAGAGCATCGATTATTTGGCGACATTGTTCGTGTTTACTGTCGGTGTTGGTGCCATTGCAATCATCATATTGTTTTTCATCGATATTTCGCAAACTCACGACGCTGTGCGCCGCAATTATCCGGTGGTCGGCCGGTTCCGCTATCTATTCTCAACTCTCGGCGAATTCTTCCGGCAATACTTCTTTGCCATGGATCGTGAGGAAATGCCGTTCAATCGGGCCGAACGCGAGTGGGTCTACAAGTCCTCCGAAGGTGTCGACAATACAATTGCCTTCGGCTCGACCCGCAATCTGACGCCGGTTGGAACGCCAATTTTTGTCAACTGCCCGTTTCCGCCACTTGATGAAGAAACCAGCATGGCACCGCCAGTGATCATCGGACCGCACTGCCGGCAACCCTATGAGGCACAATCCATCATCAATATTTCTGGCATGAGCTTTGGCGCCCTTTCGGCACCGGCCGTCAAAGCTTTGTCGAAAGGGGCCAAGTTAGCTGGTTGCTGGCTCAACACCGGTGAAGGTGGTCTGTCGCCACACCACTTGAGCGGAGGCTGCGATGTGGTCTTTCAAATCGGTACCGCCAAATACGGCGTCCGTGACCTTGAAGGTCACCTGAGCGACGAAAAACTGATAGATGTGTCGGCCCTCGACCAGGTCAAGATGTTTGAGCTGAAACTCAGCCAGGGCGCCAAGCCTGGCAAGGGCGGCATCCTGCCCGCCACCAAAGTGACCGTAGAAATAGCCAAGATTCGGGGGATACCGGCAAACCAGGCTTCGATCTCGCCGAATCGGCATCCTGACATCGATTCTGTCGCCGAATTGCTCGACATGATCGCCCATATCCGTCACGTGACCGGCAAGCCGGTCGGTATGAAGACGGTCATTGGAGCATATGGCTGGCTGATCGAACTGTGCCACGAGGTGCGACGCCGCGGTGAGACCTCGGCACCCGACTTCATCACGGTTGATTCCGGCGACGGGGGCACCGGTGCAGCACCGATGCCGTTGATGGACAATGTCGGTCTGACCGTGCGCGAAGCCCTGCCAATGGTGGTCGATATCCTTGAGCGCGAAGGTTTGCGGGAGCGCATAAAGGTTGTCGTCTCTGGCAAACTGATCACACCGGCCGAGGTCGCCTGGGCCTATTGCGCCGGCACCGATTTTGTCGTGTCGGCGCGTGGCTTCATGTTTGCGCTCGGCTGCATTCAATCATTGAAATGCAACAAGAACACCTGCCCGACCGGCATAACCACCCACGACCGCCGTCTTCAGCGCGGACTGGATCCTGAAGACAAAGCCGTCCGGGTGAATAATTTCGTTGACAAGATCCGTTACGGCGCCGGTCTCATCGCCCATTCCTGCGGCGTCAGGCACCCCAGAGCCCTCAAACGCTTCCACGTCCGCATAGTTCAGCACAATGGCCTGTCGGTGCCGCTGGATGAACTCTATCCACCAGTGGTGCGACCAAAAGCCGTCAAGACACGGAGCCGTCGCAGATCCACTGCTGCCTAATGACCTGCCAACAACTCCGTGGATAGAAGTATTCTTGCTCATGACAATTCCCGCCGCAATCCACTAGGCTCTGATTGCAGGGCGACACCGATTGTCGAGCTGTGCGATCGGGAAAATGGCGCGAAAGAGATTTACTGATACCAGTATTGCCGGTCTCAAGCCGCCGGTTGAGGGCCGTGCGGAATATTGGGACGAGGAATTGCCGGGATTCGGTTTGCGGATTACTGCCTCTGGAACGAGGTCCTGGCAACTCATGTATCGCAAGAATGCCCGCAAGCGGCGCCTGACGCTCGGCAACTACCCGGCCCTGTCTCTAAAGCTGGCGCGTGAAGCTGCCCATGAAGCCCTGCGTGCAATTAAGCGCGGTCAAGATCCGGCAACCGAGCGCAGCGCGCTGACTGGAGGTCCGCTCACGTTTGAGGGCTTCGCGCGCGCTTATCTCGAGCGCTATTCGAAACGCCACAAGAGAAGCTGGCGCGCCGACCAGGCGATGATCGATAATGACCTAATCAAAGCTTGGGGCCGGCGTCCGGCCGATGCCATCGCGCGGCGCGATGTCATCGCATTGCTTGAAGACGTAATGGCCCGCGGCCACCCCTATGCCGCCAATCGCCGGCTGGCACTCATCCGCAAGATGTTTGCCTGGGGACTTGAGGTTGACCTGATTTCTGCCTCGCCGGCAACCGGCGTGTCGGCGCCGGCCCGCGAAGCAACCCGGACCCGCACACTCACCGATGATGAGATCGCGGCCCTGTGGCAGGCCTGGACGGCGATGGGTTGGCCCTATGGTTTCATCTTCAAGCTGATACTTCTTACGGCACAACGACGCAGTGACATCGCCGGCCTGCGTCTTGAGGACATCGGGTTCACCAGTCAGATCTGGACACCGCCGCGCGCCAGGTCAGATGACGGCCATGTCCATGAGCTGCCACTGGCACCCGGCGCGCTGGAAATCCTGGCTTCGCTGCCGCGCACCAAAGGACCGCTCGTCTTCCCGTCGCCCGCCGATCGAAGCAGGCCTGTTTCAGGGTTTTCCAAGGCCAGCGAGCGTGCCATTAGACTGTCCGGAATTCGAGACTGGCGCACTCAGGATCTGCGCCGTACCGCGGCCGTCGGAATGGCCCGGCTCGGCGTACGCCCTGAGCTGCTCGACCAGATCCTGAATGTCAGAACGAAAGCATCACCCGGCCTTCGCGGCGTGTATCAGTTGGCCAGCACTGCTCAGGAAAAACGTCAAGCACTGGAAGCCTGGGCCCAGACTGTCGCCACAATCACACAGGATGCAGCACCGCACCAGCCTTAAATCCGTCATTCCAGCCGCGCATTACCGGACCCGCAAAGCAAGTGAACTGTCTGGTACATCTGCTGGTTCCCGACGCCACATGCTTATCCAAATATGATTTGTAATAATTAGCAATTTTTGAGAAAATACATACAATTACCAAAATGATGGGCACATGATTATCAATCGCATGCTCAAACCCAAAATCTGAATATTCGAAAGAGCGACCGGGATGCGCCGACCAAATTGCCCCGGTACAACGGCAATTCACAAAATTTTATGCAATACCGATCGATAGCCTGAATTATGAGCCCAATTTACAGATAGAACGCTCGAAGGCGTTCGCGCCTGCGACCCACTTGGCCACCACGGCGTCGCACTGGAAGTGAAAATTAGTGGCGCCCCCAAGGGGACTCGAACCCCTGTTTCCGGCGTGAGAGGCCGGCGTCCTAGGCCACTAGACGATGGGGGCGGCGCAATTTTGCTTCGTCCATCTTTGCGATGAGGAAACCATCGATGCCCTGCTATAGGACTGTCGGCGCGAAAGTGCAAGCAGCAGCGAATACAACAAATCACTCAGTTGCGTTCAGACGCACTCGTCCGTCAAGACGGCCGTGCCGCACGTTGATGATCAGGATCTCGCCTGGCCCGTCACGGACCTTGCTGACATGCACCGCCATCCGGTCCCCATCGATATCGATATGTGAAACGGTCGAACCGGTTGCGATCGCAATATCAAGTGCTTCGAAACCCGATGCTCCCGAACGGTTCAGATTGGACGCTCGCTTGGCAATCGTCACCACGACCACAATCGTACCGATGACAAGCAACGCGCTCATGATATAGATCGCCCACTTGAGCAATCGTACATTGCGTGGGTCCGGCGCAAATTCATCCAACTGTTCGCCGGCATCGCCTGTATCTGAAACCCTGTCATCCGTCATGACTGAACTTGCCCCTGTAGTACTCACAATGATCGCCGACGAATCCGGCAGGTTGGACCGCGTGTTGGCCAGCCATTTCAACGAGGTCAGCCGCGCCCGGTTTCAAAACTTGATCGCTGACAGCCAAGTCTCGGTCAACGGCCGGACCATAGTGGAGGCAAAACATGCGGTCAAACCCGGCGATGCGATCAGCGCCGTGTTGCCACCTGCCGGTACGTTCGAGCCCCAGGCCGAGGTTATGGAGCTTCACATCATCTATGAAGACGACGATTTGCTGGTCCTGGACAAGCCGGCCGGCCTTGTCGTCCATCCCGGCCCCGGCAACTGGTCCGGTACCCTGGTCAACGGGATCATCGCCCATTGCGGCGATAGCCTGTCCGGCATCGGCGGCATCAAGCGTCCCGGCATCGTCCACCGAATTGACAAGAATACCACTGGGCTGCTGGTCGTCGCCAAAACCGATCTGGCCCATCAATCGCTCAGCGCACAGTTCGCCTCCCATGGCCGCGACGGCCGCCTTCAGCGCGCCTACGATGCGTTGGTCTGGGGTGAACCCGATCGCCGCCGCGCCACTATTGATCAGCCGATTGCCCGCCACGCAACCAGCCGGCAGAAGATGGCCGTTTCTAAGAGCAATGCCGCGCGCGCAGCGATCACGCATTATGAGGTCACCGAGACATTCCCTCCCGGCGATCATCCGGCAATCGTCTCCCGCGTTCGCTGCAGGCTAGAGACCGGCCGCACTCACCAGATCCGCGTGCACATGGCCCATATCGGTCACCCCATCCTCGGCGATGCAGTTTATGGCGCCGGCCACAAAGCTTCGGCGACCAAGCTGGCCGATGCCGCACGAACCGCCCTGCAAAACCTCAATCGACAGGCACTGCATGCCAGCCTGCTTGGCTTCGAGCACCCGGTGTCAGGCGAGCAGCTGATTTTTGAGTCACCACTGCCGCAAGATTTCCAGAACTTGCTCGATGCCTTGAAGCCCTGATGCACAGGAGCTTCGATCGACAAAGCCTCCGGCTCTTGCATATTGTCTTATCAGCCGAGTTTGGGTTCCGTTGTCGTCATACTTTCGCGGCTCTTGATAGCATCCCACCAGCGCCTGAGACCCGGTGCACTCTCCAGAATTGGGCCGCTTTCCGGC
Source organism: Pseudomonadota bacterium (assembly GCA_016522385.1). Lineage (GTDB taxonomy): Bacteria > Pseudomonadota > Alphaproteobacteria > Rhizobiales > Aestuariivirgaceae > JABDJG01. The sequence continues at coordinate 5,695 of JAEKFU010000260.1, read as the reverse complement.
GTCGCCGTGAAATATGCAAAGATCGGTGCCATATGAGTATCGGCAAGGCTCAAAGTGCTGCCGGACAGGTACGGCTTGTCGTTTATCAATTGTTCAAGTGTGCTCATAGACTTCCGCACTTCCGGAAGCGCCGCCTCGATCGCCGCTTCGTCCGGCTCCCCTCCCATCATTGGAACAACCAGGCGCTGGACAACCAGCTGTCCGACTGTTGGCGCGTAAGTATAGCTGTCGATAATACTGATGATCTGCGTCATCCGGGCCCGTGAACCGGCGTCTGCCGGCTGCAGTGCGGGCCCGTCAAAGGCCTCGTCCACATAACGTTCAATCGCACAAGTTTCATATAAGTGCAATCCGTCGTGCTCGAACGCCGGCACTTTGCTGAACGGCTGGCGTTCCAGTTGCTCAGGGGGCATGCCCTGAAAGAAATCGACTTCGACGTGCTTGTAGCCGACTCCCTTTTCCGCAAGCGCGAGTCGCACCGAGCGGGTGTACGTGCTGTAACCAGGACCATACAGAATTGGCTCTGCCATGTTGACCTCCCTCGTGTTTCGGCAAGCCTACAATGCCCCGTCTGTCGATTCCAGTACCCCAAATACCGGACAACGGCCTCTTTCTCGCACTGCCGTTCCGAGCGTTTGAATGACGGATCCAAGGTCGCCTGACATTATCGCGTTTCATCGCTTGCCGGGCATTGCGAAACCAATGATCTTGCCATCCGTTCCGTCAAGAAAACGCTGCATCTCAACCATCGCGTCGGCAAAGTCCATGTCGCGCAGTTGCGCCTTTTCACCTGCACCATCTAGTCGTTCACATGCAATCTGGACGGCACGGTGAACCCATTCCTTCAAGAAGGCCTGAGTAGCCCCATCTGAATCCTCAACAAGTCTATCGAGATCGAGATCGCCAGCATCGAAACCGCGTAAATGATGATGGATGTAGCGCCTACGCAGCGCGCCGTTCGGCGCCCCCATATAGACGCACTGGCTGATCCGCCCCGGCCGGTCCTTGATTGCTGATTCCAGGCGGTCGATGGCATTTGTTGTCAGCACGACGCTGATGTCTTCGTGGGCGCGCAATCCATCCATCTGATCGAGCAGATCGCCGAGCGCCGTCGAATAGAGATTGATCTCGCGTGTTGCGAAGATCAGGTCGACATCTTCAAGAAACAGCACTGCGGGCTGCAGCAACCGGGCCAGCGAGAAAATCGCACCGACATTGATAAGAGATGAACCGGTTACAAAAATTCGTGTCACGTCCTGCAGCTGATGGCACAGATAGCGGCAGGCAAAGGTCTTGCCGGTCCCCGGCGGCCCATGCAGCAACACGCCCCTGCGCGACGGCACCCCATTGGCTTTGAGAACGTCGCGCCGATGGTGAAGGTCAACTACGTTGCGTCGCAAGACATTCAGGTGCTCATCGCTCAGAACGATGTCCTCATCGGTAACCGGTTCGATGGATGAAAAAGTCACCTGGAAGCGTTCCGGTTTCTCGATATCACCATATTCGTCCTTCTTGCCCGCTTCGTAGGACAGATGCAAATTGCGATTGCGGTAGATCGAGTGCGCGCTACTGTGTTCGATAATCTGGCTGAGCGCTTTTTCACCTTCATCGGCCGCACCGCAGGCAACTTCCAGCTTCGACTTCTGTTGGTACTCTTCGAACTCCAATCTGATGACAAAGCATGCCTCTGGGGAATTTGACGGACACAGCCAAAAGCAGTCGGCCGGCAGATATGTGTCCTCATCCGGTCCGGTCTGCCAACCGAATTTTGTTGACCGGCGAATGGTGCGATCCGTCCAATTCGACGGTCCGCCATGGACCAGCAGATTGAGCGCCTCCTCTTGTTGCGTCTCAATGATCTGAACATTCGTGCGTCCATCGACAAAAGCACCAATGGCATTGAACAGATCGACAAACCGATAGGCCGCAAGCTCAACCGTGTGAACCGTCAACTGCTTCTTATGGGGCTTGCCGATCACCTGCTCGATTTTCAGATCGATCTGGTCGTCGGAGGCGAATAATGATGTAAGAAATCTCATGAGACTCACACAATTTCTAAACGAAATCAGGCAGAATCGCAGCTCTGATTGTCAACGGATCCTCGCGCTCGACCGGGCTATATTGAACCAATATGATCCGTGAATCGTCCGCTAGTTTTTTGATTTTGGGCATGTTCTAAGCAAAAAAGTGCTACAACCTCTCTGACAGATGCTCTATTAGATGCCGTTCCTAAACATGAACAATATTTAACGCGAACGTCACTCTGTGAGGACTTAAAAAATCACCGTAACGAACCTATATATACGTTAACAAATGGGGAGTATTCCCTTGATTTCGCGTTTTTTGGCAATCTAGACAGGGGTTGATACCTTATGGCCAAAACCACTCAATCGCTGCCGTCAGTTTATGATGAAGGCGGGCTGTCACGCTATCTTCAGGAAATTCGCCAGTTTCCGATGCTGCAGCCGGATGAGGAATTCATGCTGGCCAAACGCTGGCGTGAGGATGATGACCGCCAAGCGGCACACAAACTCGTCACCAGTCATCTGCGCCTAGTCGCCAAGATTGCCATGGGATATCGCGGCTACGGCCTGCCGATCAATGAAGTCATCTCAGAAGGCAATGTCGGCCTCATGCAGGCTGTGAAGCGTTTTGAGCCCGACAAGGGCTTCCGGCTGGCCACCTACGCCATGTGGTGGATCAAGGCATCAATCCAGGAATTTATTCTGCGCTCTTGGAGTTTGGTGAAAATGGGCACGACGGCCAGCCAGAAGAAACTCTTCTTCAATCTGCGCAAGATCAAAGGTCAAATCCAGGCCCTTGAAGACGGTGATTTGCATCCCGATCAGGTTTCCGAAATCGCCGAGCGACTCGGCGTGCCTGAGGATGATGTCGTGTCAATGAACCGTCGCCTCAGCGGTGACTCCTCACTGAACACTCCGTTGCGCGTAGATGGCGAGAGCTCCGGCGAATGGCAGGACTGGTTGGTCGATGATGCCGAAGATCAAGAGAGCGCCTTTGCCGAAAGCCAGGAACACGGCATGCGCATGGAATTGCTTGAAGACGCCATCGGCGCACTCAGCGAACGCGAGCAGCGTGTGTTCCGCGCCCGCCGGCTACAGGACGATCCACTTACCCTTGAAGAACTCTCCCAGGAGTTCAAGGTCAGCCGCGAACGCATCCGGCAGATCGAGGTTCGCGCCTTTGAAAAAGTGCAAAAAGCCGTAACGGCAGCTGCCGGCAAGGCAATGGCACCGACTGCGATTGAAGCGCCCGCTGCGGGCTAGGACCAATCCACATTTGTGGCTGCCGTCTTGTCGTGGCCAATTTTGTCACTGACTAGCCGTGAAGGGCACCATTGCGTGGCCCGTGAGCGCACAAGAATTTGATCCGCTTCAGCCTTTAAACCCCACGCCATCTTCTGCATCATCCGCTCTCCGTTCAAAGGCAACTCGACGATGGTGCTAACTTACGCATTCCGACCATCATCACGGCTAACCGTCCGGGCTTTGCTGCTGGCCAGTCTAATAATATTGGTCTGTGCTGCGCCGGCAGGTGCCCAACAGCGCCTTGATATTCTGGCCCGCGTGGGACCATGGCCGGTTGCATCCAACCTGATTGTCTATCGCGGCCGATTGTGGTTTTCCAATTCGGTCAAAGGGCGCAATCACAACTCCGCAGATATTTGGAGCCTCGACCCGAAAACCGGCCAAATACGCTACGAACGGCATTTGTTTTCCCAGGATGTCGGCCGGCCGCTTCTTTTTCACGGGTTGCTCTATTGGCCGCATGAAGACCCGCGGGTGTCTCTTGGCTATGGCGCCGCATCGGTCACTGACGGTAATCAATGGAGTGAACTGAGCATCAGAACGGCCCAGATGTTTCACGTTCACGATCTGATTGACTGGGACGGCTCCCTCGTTGCAGTGACCTCCGCTTGGCGCGCCGGCCTACAGGTATCTGACGATGGCGGCGCCAGCTGGTCCCACTTCTACGAGCACCCGACGCCACCGAATCGCGTTTCACGCTTGCAGTCTGCGGCCGTACTGCGGGGTCGGCTTTACTTCCGCTTGCGCGACCCGGCCGGAACCCGACTGGTCGCCTTTAGAGACGGGCATCCAGTCACCATCGAAAACTGGCCAAAGCACTATTTTCACTCCCTCACGGCCCATCGCGGGGCCCTTTATGGCATCGTAGGTCGGCAAGCTTCGGCAACTTTGTGGCGCAAGGAAGGACGCAGAGTTGAACAGCTTAGCGAACTGCCCGGCAAAGGACGCCCAGTCGCCCTGCATGCCGGCAGCGACCGGTTGTGGGTCCTGTTTGTTGAGCATTCAGGTGGCTATGTCGCCTCAACCGGTGACGGGACTGCATGGCGGACCGATGCTGTCCTCGAAGGCGGCCAGCCGATTGACCTGATTTCAGCCGGCAGGCAAATCCTGGTGGGCGGCACCGGGCCAGATGAACGGGCAATAATCTGGGGACGGAAAGGCGTGCCGTTGCCTGAAGCTTTGTCTTTCCAAGATCGCAGCCTCCCCGAGCCACTTACCGTTGCACCTCTTGGAGTTATCGATTGGCGACAGCAAGCAATGAAATTGAAGGCTGCCCTGCAAGACTCCGCCAACTTCGATAATCACGGACGCGACGGATTGCGCGAAATTGTCCAGAACATTGTTGCCCTGTCGCCACCGGCAAGCTTCTTGTCCGACCACCTTTTCGCACCAATGTCGCGGAAAAAGGTCACCATCTTTGGTCGTGAATCAGAGGTTCCCGCCCGCCAGGTCGGCCAGTGGATTCTGCTTTGGGGAATGGCTTCCAACCGCAAGTCCAGGGTCCCGGTGGACTTTCTCAAGCGACCTTGGCTCATTGAGGCAAGTCAGTCTGAGAAATATTTCGACCCATTGCTCGGCGCCTTGTTCACTGTCTCTCGAAACCGGCAAAGAGATCACGAGACCGTCTCCGCCCTGATTTCCCGGCTGGAATCCGGTCGCGACCCGCTGTGGTTGACCGGGGATATTATCGGCACATTAAGCGCCATCACCGATAAGAAATTTGCTTATGATACCGCTAGTTGGACCAAATGGTGGCACCACCAGCACGTCGACTGATCGAACAGTATACGCAAAGATATTCAATCTCGCGCTAATCCGTAAAGTTGTGGTCAACCATGATACGATATTAACACATTGAACCGATTAATTTGACCTGCCATTAGGGAAATATTGTTGTCAGAGTGGCTCAATAGGCAGCATCTATCCATAGATGATCGTCAGGTCGGGGCCGCTTGAACACAGAGAATCCATATCGCCGCCTAAAACGCCAGGCCGCTGCGTTGTTTATTTGCCTGGCCGGCCTGATGACGGTCGCGATTCTGCATATCCTGTCTGAAAACGCCGATACGGTTCTGCGGTCACATGCTCGCCAAACAGCAAGCAGCTGGGCCAAATACTTTTCCGAAGTGACACCGGACATCGAAAGTGTGGTGCAAAATGGCAAGCCCGCCGCAATCGCGGTTCACAAATACAATGAAGCCACCGCGATCAATCACATCAAGCGCTTTACGATCGTCAATGCGGTCGGCCGGCCGGTCTACACATTCCGCCCTCAGGTCTCGGGCTTGAACAACATCAATCCGCAGATCGTCCCGGACAATCGTCAGTTTATTAACGAACAGCTCGTGCGGCAGATGACTGGTACA
>JAEKFU010000170.1 GCA_016522385.1 Pseudomonadota bacterium | reverse complement strand
CGCTGAATTCCTCGGTCTTGCCTTTCCGCAGAACTTGGACCACGACTTCCTTGCCGACAGGCATTTCTGCAACAAGTCGCGGCAAGTCACGCATCTGATCGACGGTTCTGTTATCGAATTTCACAATAACATCGCCGGGCTTGATGCCTGCCTCTTCGGCCGGGCCCGTTGTAGTTACATCAGCTACCAAGGCGCCACGTGGTCGGTCCAGACCGAGGCTTTCGACCATATCTTCGCTGACACTCTGGATCTTGACGCCCAGCCAGCCGCGCCGGGTTTCGCCGAATTCGCGCAATTGACTAATCACGCCGGTCGCGGTGGCCGATGGAACCGAAAAGCCAATGCCGATCGAGCCGCCGGATGGCGAGATGATCGCTGTGTTGATGCCAATCACTTCACCGGCCATGTTGAATAGCGGGCCTCCCGAGTTTCCTCGGTTGATTGCCGCGTCGGTTTGAATGAAGTCGTCATAGGGGCCGGCATTGATGTTGCGGCCACGGGCTGAGACAATTCCCAGGGTCACGCTACCGCCTAGCCCGAACGGATTACCGATCGCCATCACCCAGTCTCCGACGCGGATGCCATCGGAGTCGCCAAAACTCACAGCGGTGAGCGGTTCTTGGGGTTCGACCTTAAGCACGGCCAGATCAGTCTTGCCGTCGCGGCCAATTATTTCCGCCTTCAGTTTCCTGCCATCGGCGAAATTGATCTCGATCTCATCGGCCTGCTCAATCACATGATTGTTGGTAATGATGATGCCCGACGGGTCGATCACGAAGCCGGAACCCAGCGAGTTGACATTGCGGGAGCGGGGTCGCTTGCCACGCTTGCGCTGGTTATCGAAGAATTCTTCGAAGAATTCCCGGAACGGCGAGCCCTCCGGCAGGTTGGGTGTCGGCACCTGATTGGTGCCGCGATGAATCTTCTGGCTGGTCGCGATGTTCACCACCGCAGGAGACAGGCGTTCAGCGAGATCGGCAACGGATTGCGGGCCGGTCGCACGTCCCTCTGTGGCCGTGACAGCCAAGACAAGGCCAACAAGCAAGGCCAGACTGCTCAATATTCGTATGGAGGCCAGCCTCATAGAGGACATTTTCAACGCAATTGCGGTCATCAATTCACTCCAGCATCATCTAGATCTGCGTTATACGAGGTGCAGTCGTTGCCCCTTTTTCACAAAAACCGGCAGCGGTCTCACGTTCCGGCGAGCAGGTTTCTTGCTATCCACACAACGGCCACGCCTATGGCAACGGCAACCATGCCTGTGTTACGCAAAGATTCCTCGGGCAAATCGCGCATCATTGCCATCATTTGTTTCATGCCTCCCGGCATCAGCGCGTAAATCAATCCTTCAATAACAAATACCAGGCCGATTGCGGTGACAATCTCGCTCATTCTGCCTTTGGCACACTATCTGAACTGCCAAAGAATTTGAAGAATTCCGAGTCCGGTGAAAGCACCAATGTCGTATCGGAATCCGTCAGACTCTTCTCATAGGCCTTCATCGTGCGGTAGAAAGAAAAGAATTCTGGATCCTTTTCGAAAGCTTGCGCGAATACCTTGTTACGCTCGGCCTCGCCTTCACCGCGCACGATCTCCGATTCGCGCTGAGAGGTTGCGACAAGCTCGACCTTTTGCCGGTCCGCCTCAGCCTTGATACGCGCCGCTTGGGCCTGGCCGATGGCGCGAATTTGTGCAGCTTCGGCAAACCGCTCCGCGTTCATGCGCTCATAGGTCTGTTCAAACACCTTGGGCATCAGATCTGTGCGGCGCACCCTGACATCGACGATTTCAATCCCCAGTGACAAAGCCTCCGGACGCACCTGATCGCGAATTTCGCGCATCATTGCGGCGCGATCCTTGGACAGGGCTGCATCAAAGGTGCGCCGGCCGTAGGTCTGGCGCAGTGCGGATTCGATACGCGTGCCAATCCGATCGCCCAGCTGCGCCAGGTTGGCGCTGACGGTTTCACGGAACTTCTGCGGATCGACAATCCGCAGCATGGTGATTGCATCGACCAGATAGCGGCGACCATCGACGACCTGAACGCTCTTGTCATTGGTCTCCAGAAACAGCATCCGATCTTCAACCCAAACGAGCTCCTCGACCACAGGAAGTTTGAAATAGAAACCCGGATTGGAAATCGCCCGCTGAATCTCACCGAACCGCACAACCAATGCTTTTTCGCGTTCGTCCACAATGAATATCGTCGAATAAATTAACACCGCGATGGCGCCGAGAATGACAAGGCCGAATGACTTGAGGGCGCTCATTACTGGCCTCCTGCCTGCTGTTTCACGCGTTTTTGCACTTCTGGCAGCGGCAGGTATGGCACAACGCCCGAGCCACCGCCCTTTTTGTCCTCGATAATGATCTTGTTGGATCCGGACATAACGTCCTCCAGAGTTTCCAGGAACATCCGCTTGCGGGTCACGTTCTTGGCCTTGGCGTACTCGTTGTAGACCTGCTCAAATCGCTTGGCTTCACCTTCGGCTTCTGCCACGACACGGGCACGGTAGGCTTTGGCATCTTCGAGTATTTTCGAGGCTTCGCCGCGTGCCTGACCAAGAAGTTTGTTGCGGTATTGCTCGGCTTCACGGATGAACTTGTTCTGGTTCTGCTCGGCGCGTTGGACCTCTTCAAAAGCGTCGAGCACCTGCGGTGGCGGGTCGGCCTTTTCCAGCTGAACACCGTTGATCGTGATTCCGGAACCGTAGCTGTCCAGCGTTGCCTGTATCAACGCCCGGACCTGTTGTTGTGCCTCAAAGCGGCCACGGGTCCGGATCTGATCGGCGCGGGTGCGGCCAACCACTTCACGCATGGCGCTTTCGGCGACGACACGCACAAGCTCTTCC
>JAEKFU010000147.1 GCA_016522385.1 Pseudomonadota bacterium | reverse complement strand
GCCGACATGTTTGAGTTCGACTTCAACGAGTTCGGCAACGCACGCTGGTTGCGCCATTCCGGTTTCAAGAGTTTCGGTGGCAAATTACGCAAGCTAGCGGCTCAATACGGCAAGCCAGTGCTGCTGGTCTATGGAGACAGCCACGTCTTCCGGTCCTTCCGGCCGTTCCCAAAACGGGCCGGCAACGTCACGGCCCTGGAAGTCTTCGGCGCGCGCAACATGCATGCCGTCGAGGTAACGATTGATACCGAAACATCAGGTGTCTTCTCGATTGCGCCACCGCTCAATCCTGCGCTTTGAACCCGCAATTCTGACATTTCGTCATCGACGGTAGCTCGGGGGAGTTCTTGATAAAGATAATGAAATCGATCGTGGATTAGGGCATTTCCTGTTTGAACGGCGCTAGAGCGTGTCCGTCTCATGTGGAATCATTTGACCGCGTTTCTGCGTCTGCTGGCTGGGCATGCTTCGCGCCGTGGTCTGGTTGACCGCAAGCGGAGCATAACGACGTCCAGCGGGCGCACAAACACGGCCTTCGGTGGCCCAAATCCGGCCATCGGGCGTCGTTACCGAACTTGCCCGATGACCCACATCGCGCTGCGTTCCGTAACCCGAGCATGTTGCAGAAAAGTTGCAGCACTTTTCTGGTAAGAACATGCTCAGATTCAATAGGTTGGCGGACGATTCACGTTTCAGATTGATTCAATCTGAAACGATCGTGCGCTAGCCGAGTGACCGGATTTGGACCATCAAATGGTTCCATATGACAAAGACACGCTCTAGTCTGGTGGGATGGAGCAAGCGTGCAGCTTTTTTGACGAGATGATGGGGGACGGCGATGCGCCGCGCGAACCCTATCGCGACTACCAGGATTGGGTTGGTGCCGAAGACCCGGCGCGGCTGCGCAAGAAGACCGTCGAGGCAGAGGTGTTTTTCCGGCGCGCCGGTATCACGTTCAATGTCTATGGCCGTGAAGAGGCAGCAGAGCGGCTGATCCCATTCGACATCGTGCCACGCATTATTTCAGCGCGCGAGTGGGCGCGGCTGTCGCGCGGCATTGAACAGCGAGTGCGGGCGATCAATGCGTTTCTGCACGACATCTATCATCGCCAGGAAATTCTGCGGGCCGGCCGCGTGCCGATCGAACTCATCGCCGAAAACGAGGCGTTTCTGCCACAGATGATCGGTGTCTCGCCGCCCGGCAATATTTACACCCACATCGTCGGTGTTGATATTGTGCGCACGGGAGAACACCAGTTCATGGCGCTGGAAGACAATGCCCGGACCCCGTCCGGCGTTTCCTATATGCTGGAGAACCGGGAAACCATGTTACAGATGTTTCCCGAGTTGTTCACCCGGATACGCGTGCAACCGGTGAGTGACTATCCGAAGTCTCTTCGCCGGTCACTGGGTGCTTGCGGGCCCGAGGTATGTGACGGCCGGCCGGTCGTCGCGGTACTGACACCCGGTATTCACAACTCGGCCTATTTCGAACATTCGTTCCTGGCCGATCAGATGGGTGCGGAGTTGGTCGAAGGGCATGATCTGAGGATCGTCGATGGCCGTGTGGCGATGCGTACGACGCGTGGATTTACGCCTATCGATGTGCTCTACCGGCGGGTTGACGATGATTTTCTGGATCCGCTGAATTTCAGACCGGACTCATTGCTTGGGGTACCTGGGGTGATGGATGTCTACCGCTCGGGCGGGGTAACCATTGCAAATGCACCAGGCACGGGTATTGCTGATGACAAGGCGATCTATTCCTATATGCCGGAAATTGTCGAGTTCTATACCGGCGAGAAGGCGATCTTGGAAAATGTGCCGACCTGGCGCTGTTCAGAACCTGATGCGCTCCACTTTGTACTCGAACATCTCGCCGAACTGGTGGTCAAGGAGGTGCACGGTTCTGGCGGCTACGGCATGTTGGTCGGTCCGGCGGCGAGCAAAAAAGAGATCGCTGCGTTCCGTGCCAAGCTGAAAGCGCGGCCAGCCAATTATATTGCCCAGCCGACACTTTCGCTTTCCACCGTGCCGGTGCTGACCAAAGCCGGGCTGGCGCCGCGGCATGTGGATCTCAGGCCGTTTGTTCTGGTGGCTCCTGATCGGATCGATATCACGCCGGGCGGGTTGACCCGGGTCGCGTTGAAGAAAGGCTCGCTGGTGGTCAATTCAAGCCAGGGTGGCGGCACCAAAGACACGTGGGTGCTGGAGGAGTAGGACATGCTGGCATATTCGACGACGAACACCTTCAAAGATGGGCCAATTCTGCCAAATCCAAAAGGGACGCAGCCCATTTTGGTGCTGGCTAGCTGTGAGTGGCACAGTCGGGCCACCTCCTTCAAGCTGCCCATGGTGACGGCCAGAGGCGAAATGGGCTACGCCAGCAACGTAGCCCTAACTGTCAACAGGTCCTAACGATATGCTGGGCAAAACCGCAGGCGGCCTGTTCTGGATGTTCCGCTATCTTGAGCGCAGTGAGAATACGGCGCGTCTGCTTGATGCCGGGTTTCGCATCGCGCTTACTCGCTCGTTGTCGGCCGAAGATGAATGGGCATCGGTAGTGACAACGGCTGGCGGCAAACAGGCCTATGGCGAAAAGCATGCCCAGTTTACTGCGGCCAATGTAATCGACTTTCTGCTGCGTGACCGCGCTAACCCGTCCAGCGTCATGAGCGTGATAGAGGCGGCCCGTAACAATGCCCGACTGGTGCGCACCGCTCTTACCCGTGAAGTCTGGGAAGCCGTCAATGAGAGCTGGATGACGTTGAAAGCCCTGTTGGCCAGCCCGGTTCGCGAGCGAGAGTTGCCCGAGGTGCTTGGCACAATACGTCAGCAGAGCGCGCTCGTACGCGGCGCCCTGCACGGCACGATGCTGCGAAATGACATTTATGACTTCGCCCGGCTAGGGACTTTTCTGGAGCGCGCCGACAACACTGCACGTATTCTCGATGTGAAATACTACGTGCTGCTGCCGTCGGTGTCATTCGTGGGATCGTCCCTCGACAATGTTCAGTGGGAGACGATCCTCCGCTCAGTCTCGGCGCAGCGCTGCTATCGCTGGCTTAACGCGGGTGATGCGAACCCGATGGGGATTGCCGATTTTCTGATCCTTGATCGTCGCTTGCCACGCTCACTGGCGTTTTGCTATTCCAGGATCGTCGACAATTTGACTTATCTGGCGGAGGATTATGGGGAACGCCAGACCTGCCATGATCAGGCCGAAGCAGTGTATCGGCGCCTCAAAGGAAACTCGATCGAGGCCTTGTTCGACAGCGGCCTTCACGAGTTTATCGAGGAATTCATTCGCGACAACACAGCGCTAGGTGCGCAGATCGAAGAAGATTTTCGGTTCTACGGGTAGTTCGCATGAGACTGAGGATATTGCACCACACGCGCTATGAGTATGAAGATCCGGTCTATTACGGATTGCAGCAGGTCCGGCTGACGCCGAAATCGAGAGCCGGGCAGACAGTGCTGGACTGGCGGATGACGATCAGCGGTGGCACCAGGCAGCTGGAGTTTGATGATGAGCACAATAACCATGTGACTCTTATCAGCATTGACCCGGACCACGCCGAGGTTGCGATCGATTGTGAGGGCGAAGTCGAGACAACCAACAATCACGGCGTTATCGGCGAGCACGGTGGTTTTGCGCCATTGTGGCTCTTCTTGCGGTCGACGGCGCTCACCAAACCGGGGCAGGGCGTGCGCGGGCTGGTCAGAACGCTCGGCCGTGAGTTCACCGAAGATATTGCCCGCCTGCATGCCTTGTCCGGCCAGATTGTCGAGCGGGTTACCTATGAAAGCGGCCAAACCGACTCCGACACGACAGCCGAGGATGCCCTTGCTGCTGGGCATGGCGTGTGTCAGGACCATGCTCATCTGTTTGTCAGCAGTGCCCGGCTGATGGGCTTTCCGGCGCGGTATGTCAGCGGTTATTTGATGATGAACGACAGGGTTGAACAAGATGCCAGCCATGCCTGGGCCGAAGCCTATATCGATGACATTGGGTGGATAGGGTTTGATGTCTCAAACGGTATTTCACCGGATGAGCGCTATGTGCGGGTCGCCACCGGCCTTGACTATCGCGATGCGGCGCCGGTGTCGGGTGTCAGGCTTGGTGACAGCGAAGAATCGATGATTGTCAGCCTACAGGTTCAGCAGTAGAGACGAAGGCGCAGATGAGGGGCTTGATTCGTAACTGATGACTTATTGTGTCGGTTTGAAACTCAACAACGGCCTGGTGTTCATGTCGGATACCCGAACCAATGCCGGGGTCGACAACATCTCCGTGTTTCGCAAGATGTTCACCTGGTCGGCGCCAGGTGAGCGCGTGATTACCCTCATGACGGCTGGGAACCTCGCAACGACGCAGGCACTGATCAGCGTGCTTGACGAACGTTCCAAGGCGCCAGCTGAACGCAGCCCGTCGCTGCTTGAAGCGCCATCGATGTTTCAGGTTGCTCGCCTGGTCGGTGACACACTGAAAGAGGTGATCGGTTCACATTCCGATGCCGGGCAACAGGCCGACTCATCGTTCAACGCGACTGTCATTGCTGGAGGCCAGATCAAAGGCAGCGGACCACGCCTGTTCATGATCTACCCGGAAGGCAACTTCGTCGAGGCGTCGCACGACACACCATTCTTCCAGATTGGTGAAACGAAATACGGTCGCCCGATCCTGGTGCGGGCCTATGATGCGGATATGAGTTTCGAGGATGCGGTAAAGCTCTTGCTGGTATCGTTTGATTCGACCATCAAAGCCAATCTTTCCGTCGGCTTGCCGTTTGACTTGCAGGTGTACGCCACGGACTCGTTCGATGTGCTGCACGAGCGGCGCATTGAGGCCGATGACGAGTATAATCAGTTGATCTCAAGCGGCTGGGGCGAGGCGCTCAGGCAGGCGTTTTATTCTCTGCCGGGTTTCGAATTCTGACCTGGGTATGTGGGCAAAGTTAGCTATTGGGTTCGATTGGTGAGCCACTCGCGCGCCATCCGCTGCGCTTCGGCAACCTGGTCCGAGGTCATCAGTTTGGCCACCGCGTCACGGTTTTCCTGGGCGTCCTTGACTTCCTGCGCCGCGGCCAGGTTGAGCCACTTGTGAGCCTGGGTGTAGTCCCTCTTCACGCCTTGACCGATGGCATACATCAAGCCGAGTGAATTCTGGGCCAAGCCGTAGCCTTGTTCAGCCGCTTTGCGAAACCATCTCGCTGCGGTGCCGTAATCCTGTGGCACGCCTTTGCCGTTTTCGTACATGACGCCGAGTTGAGCCTGGCTTCTTGCATCGCCCTGCGCGGCGGCTTTCAGAAACCATTTTAGGGCTACGGCATAATCCTGCGCCACGCCGTCGCCACTGAAATGCAGGAAACCGAGGAGCAATTGAGCATCGGGATTTCCCACTTCGGCGGCCTCGCGGTAAAATTTCAATGCCTTTTCGTAATCGCCACTCTGGTAGGCGGCCAAACCATCCTCATAGGGCCCGGCGAGCGACGCGACGGGCAGCAAGACGACGAACACCGCAATCAGAACGCGCTTTAGCATCAAGAGCACCCCGTTGTTGAACGTAGGTGAAACATACTCTTATTGTATCAATGATTGAATGGTTTTGTGGACGTGGTTAATTTCAAACTCGCAACAGCTGCCTTGAATTGAGCGAGGCTGCCACGGAAAGGGGCCGCATCAGCGGCCCCTCCGTGAGATCGGATCGCACCAATCTCCTGATTTCCAAAGTAATCTTATCGATTTACCTGCCCGCTGAAGGCTGCTCCAACGTCCAAGCAAATCCGCAGAAACCGGCGCGATTCCAAAATAGCTCACTCGACATTAGATCACCTCCTTTCGTTTGTTGAACCCACACGAACAATGTCAGATTCTCGCGCGCTGATAAAGTGCTGTTTAGGGCGCAGCGAGTTCGCGCTGTGCCGGTTCGGCAAAAGTCATGCGATACATCTTGCGCCGGTAGCCGTGACAGTCTTCGACCGCAAAATGCTGGGTGTCATGCAGCGGCGGCAAGGTCGCTCTTGCCAACTGGACCCCGGATGGCTCTATCGGTAGTTCGTTCAAAGTCATTGGCCGCGATATGCCGCGGCTGGCTGGGGTGCGCCCGCCGGCCTCGTAGGGGACCAGTGCCCGTCTCAAGGAACTGTTTGCGTCCTCCAGTACGGATATTGCACTTTCCAAGCGCGAGTATTTGTTCAGATACAAATCGCCGGATCACTAGCTGCTGATTTTTCGGAAATACTACGAGACGGCGCACAAGGTCTTTGCGGCACCGGATGCAGACACCAGCGAATCTCTGAGACGGGACCTTTTCGACCTAATCAGCCGGTTCAATACGGTGCATGATGGGACCTTGGTTGTGCCTTCGGAATATCTCGAAGTTGTTGTGACGCTGGGTTAAGATTGCCATGATGGGGGATACCGCCGAAATGGACGGCATCCGCCTTCGCCAATGGGGGTCGTACGTAATCGGCAATCGAGAACAAGTTGGGAGGAACTCAAATGGACATCAGTCACGCACCGACACAAGGCCGCACGACCGACGGCCGGGCCAGACTGTATGACAGTATTGTGGACACGGTCGGTGATACGCCGTGCATCAAGATCAACACCTTGGCGCCGGAGCATGTTGAGCTCTATGTGAAGGCGGAGTTCTTCAATCCGGCCGCATCGGTGAAGGACCGGCTGGCACTCAGCATCATTGAAGAAGCTGAACAGAGCGGCGAGCTCACGCCCGGACAGACGGTAGTCGAGGCGACCAGCGGCAACACCGGGATAGGCCTGGCGATGGTGTGCGCCGCCAAGGGGTATCCGCTGGTGGTCACGATGGCTGACAGCTTTTCTATCGAGCGGCGACGGCTGATGCGCTTTCTGGGTGCAAAGGTTGTGCTGACGCCGCGAACCGCCAAGGGTTTCGGTATGTATCAAAAGGCCAAGGAACTGGCCGATGCCAATGGCTGGTTCCTAGCCAGACAGTTCGAAACGTCGGTCAATGCCAAGATCCACGAGAACACGACTGCCCGCGAAATCATGGCCGACTTCAAGGACAAAGGGCTGGACTACTGGGTGACCGGCTACGGCACCGGCGGCACGGTAAGCGGCGTCGGCCGGGTGCTGCGCAAGCAGTGGCCGGACACCAAGATCATCCTGTCCGAACCGGCCAATGCCCAACTGGTCGGCAGCGGCGAGGCACAGGAGCGAACTGCGGAAGGCGCACCGGCGGTTGGCCATTCGGCTTTCGAACCACATCCCATCCAGGGCTGGACGCCGGATTTCATCCCCTTGGTGCTGCAGGAATCAATCGACAGAAATTACTTCGATGAACTGATCCCCGTTCCGGGGCCGGTCGGTATAGAGTGGGCGGGCAAACTGGCGCGAAGCGAGGGCATCTTTACCGGCATTTCAGGTGGGTCGACATTTGCCGTTGCCATGCAGGTCGCCGATAGGGCCGAAGCGGGGTCCACCATCCTATGCATGCTGCCTGATACCGGCGAACGCTATCTTTCATCGCCCATGTTCGAGGGCATTGCTGAGGACATGACCGAGGAAGAGACCGCGCTGTCGCTGTCGACACCGGGCTATCACATGCCGGACGCGTAGGCGCAAGGCCGGCCGCGGAAGGCGGTTCGACAGGAGCCTCACGGAAGTAATGCTATGAAACTTGCGGTAATGGGCGCGGGAGCCTTGGGTTGCTATTTCGGTGGGCGAATTGCGGCGGCCGGCGGCGAAATTTCCTTTGTTGCTCGTGGCGCTCAGCTCACGGCATTGCAGCGTGAAGGACTTCGCATCGAGAGCCCCCTTGGCAACTTGCATCTACCCGAGGTTCGAGCCACGGGCGACCCGGGCGAAATCGGTCCAGTTGACCTCGTACTGTTTCTTGTCAAGCTTTACGACACCGAGTCAGCCGCCCGCGCAATGGCTCCTTTGCTCGGCTCCGAGACGGCTGTTTTGTCGTTCCAGAACGGCGTCAACAGTGCAGAACGAATCGGCGCTGTCGCTGGACCGGAGCGGGTTATCAGCGGCATTGCCCTCATTCCGGCTGACATCCGCGCACCGGGCGTCGTCAGGCACAATGGCCCGTTCGCTCGCCTTGTTTTCGGTGAACCGGATGGACATAAGAGCGGTCGCTGCGAAGCGTTTATGTCAGTTCTCAACGACGCTGGAGTGGATGCGGCCCTCGTGTCAGACATTTTGGTTAAGATCTGGGAGAAGTTCATCATGCTGAGCGCGTTGAGCGCGATCACGACGCTTACCAGGCTGCCGATTGGTGCCATTCTTGCCGATCATTCCTGTGCCGCACTTTTCCGCGCTGCGATCGATGAAACCTGTGCAGTTGGTCGCGCTGTCTGTCAGGAACTTCCCGAGGACGCAGGAGAGCGGGCATTTGCTGTTGCTGAGGGCCTTCCACATGGGGTTCGCGCCTCGATGTTGGACGATTTGGAGCGCGGCAAGCGACTCGAACTCAGCGATCTCAGCGGCGAAGTGGTTCGGCTTGGCGCGGCTCATGGCGTACCAACCCCCACCCATACATTGGTCGCGCAGGCGCTCCACCCTCACTTGGATGGTGCTCCGCAATAGACCTATCGAAGTCTCATTCTGTCAGGCTTGTGCCTGTTGAAAGGGGCAATAGCGGGAATTCGACACAAGATGTTGCCGGTACGATTTTTGAATCGAAACTGGGATCCTACCTGGTCGTGCCAAGCGTGTCCTCGACCAGGCGGGCCCAGTAGGACGCACCGATGGGGAGGATTTCGTCGTTGAAGTCGAAATGCGGACTGTGCAGGTTGGCGGTATTTTCACCGGCGCCAAGCCAGACATAACAGCCAGGCCTTTCGTTAAGCATGAAGGCGAAGTCTTCGGACCCCATGACCGGATCGACATTGGTGTCGACGTTCGCCTCGCCGACGACATTGGCGGCGATCTTTGCGGCATGACCGGTTTCGGCTTCGCTATTGACCGTCGGCGGATAGCGGCGCTCGTAATGGACGGCGGCTTCGGCACCATGTGCCGCAGCGATCGCCGGTGCGATCTTCTTTATATTGCGCTCGGCCATTTCCTGAATCTCGGTTGAGAATGACCGCACCGTGCCTTTCATCTCGATCTCTTCCGGGATGACGTTATAGGCGTCGCCACCATGCACCTGAGTGACGGATACGACGACGGATTTCTGTGGGTCGGCGTTGCGGCTGGCGACGGTCTGCAGGTTGGTGATGATGTGGGCGGAGATCAGCACTGGGTCGATGCCCTCATGCGGCATCGCGCCGTGTGAACCGTGGCCGGTGACCTTGATCCTGAATATGTCGTAAGCCGCCATCAACGGGCCAACCCGCATGCCAATCTGGCCGACCGGCATGCCTGGCCAATTGTGCAGGCCGTAGACCTCGGCCATGGGAAACTTGTCGAAAAGGCCCTCCTCCACCATTACCCGGCCGCCGCCTTCGTTCTCTTCAGCCGGCTGGAAGATGACATAGACCTTGCCGGCGAAATCGCGGTGGTCGGCAAGATACTTGGCGGCGCCCAGCAGCATGGTGGTGTGACCGTCATGGCCGCAGGCGTGCATCTTGCCGGGATTCTTTGAAGCATAGGGCTTGTTGGTTTGCTCGTAGATGTCGAGTGCATCGATATCCGCCCTCAGGCCGATCGCCTTGTCGCCTGCCTGATTGCCTTCGATCACGCCGACAACACCGGTGCCCGCGAGGCCGCGGTCCACCTCGATGCCGAAGCCTTCAAGCTTTTCGGCGATCAACTGGGAGGTGCGGTGTTCTTCAAAGGCGGTTTCAGGATGGGTGTGGATGTCGCGGCGCCATGCCGTCATTTCATCATGCAGATTGGCGATTTCAGGATAGATTTTCATGATGCTCACCAGTTGTTCTAGGGGCCTTGGTTTCAGCCGGCACCAAATTGTGCATGTCGACCCGGTGCAGCGGCCAGTAGCTCTTGCGTGTAAGGATGATTGGGTTTGGCATAGACCTGCGCGGTTGCACCCTGTTCGACGACGATGCCATGTTGCATGACCATGATGCGGTCGCAGATCTGGGCGGCCACCCTCAGATCGTGGGTGATGAATAGCATTGCGAGGTCGAACCGCTTGCGGACATCGTCAAGCAACTCGAGCACCTGGGCCTGCACCGAAACATCGAGCGCGGAGACAGCCTCATCGGCGATCAAGACTTTCGGCTCCATGGCGAGCGCCCGGGCTACGCAGATGCGCTGGCGCTGGCCGCCGGAGAACTGATGCGGGAAGCGTTCCAGTGCTTCCGGCTGCAGCCCGACGACACGCATCAGTTCGCGGGCTCGCTCGAGTGCCTGTGATTCCTGAAGCCCGAAATTCATCGGCCCTTCGATGATCGACTGGCCAACCGTGCGTCGCGGATTGAGTGAGCGGTAAGGGTCCTGGAACACGATCTGGACATCGCGCCGGTAAGGCCGCATGGCCTGAGGCGACAGACCGGCAATGTTCTTGCCGTCGATGAGCACCTCGCCGGCCGTCGGGTCGATCAACCGCACGATGCAGCGTGCCACCGTTGATTTGCCTGAACCGCTTTCACCGACGACGCCCAGTGTCTCGCCGCGATGGACATGCAGCTCGACTTTTTGGGCCGCCTTGACGATCCGTCCTGCCTTCAGCCAGCCGGTTGAATCGTAGGTCATGTCGAGCCCGTGAGTTTCCAGCGCGATCTCGGGGCTCTTGACCGGTTTGCGCTTGGGCGGCGTGAGGCTCGGCACGGAAGCCATCAGCATGCGGGTGTAGGGATGGGTCGGTTTGGTAAGCACCTGTTTGGCCGCGCCCTGCTCGACGACCCGGCCGTGCTGCATGACAACAACCCGGTCGGCGATCTCGGCCACGACACCGAAGTCATGGGTGATGAACATGACGCCTGTGCCGTGTCGCTTCTGGATATCCTTGATGAGATCGAGAATCTGCGCCTGGGTCGTTACATCGAGCGCCGTCGTCGGTTCATCGGCAATCAGCAGGCCTGGCTCAAGGGCCAGGGCCATGGCGATCATGATGCGTTGGCGCTGGCCGCCTGACAGCTGGTGCGGATAGGAGTGCATCATCTGTTCGGCATCGGGTAGGTTGACGTCGCGCATGACCTCAAGCACCCGCGCGCTGCGGTCGGTGGCCGACATTTCGGTGTGGATCTCCAGCATTTCCGCGATCTGGTCGCCGACCTTCATGACTGGGTTGAGTGCGGTCATCGGCTCCTGGAAGATCATCGACATCTTCACACCGCGCAGCTCGCGCAGCTCGATCTCGGACTTCTCCAGAAGGTCCTCAC
>JAEKFU010000078.1 GCA_016522385.1 Pseudomonadota bacterium | reverse complement strand
GCATGCGGCGGGGGCCGAGTGCGATAACCCGGGCACCATTGCGCAACATGTTGCCCGACCAACGCCTATAATTCTGCACCATGCGGTTGACGCCGTTGCCTTCGACGACTTCGACCGTGTAACCCAGGGCATCCGGGACATAGAGCAGCTTGGCGCCGTGCTTGAGCATGTAATACAGGGTTGACTTGTCGTCTCCAGACAGAAAGCGGAACGATCCCCACAGCCAGTGGTCGAGATAGTCAGCTTCCAGCAACCGGATGAATTCAAGCTTCTTGACATGCTTTACGCGGAACACCGACATGCGGCCCGTCAGTGTCATGACGCGGCCGGACAAGGCGTGCGACTGCATCGCCAATCGCCTTTGGGCAAAACGCATCGACAGCATCGATTGCATCCAACCCGGCGCCTCGGCAATGACATCCTCATCGGTAGTCACAGCCTGTAGCTCGGGGTACAGCTTGAACAGCGGCAGACAGGCGCGGACAGCGTTCGATTCCATGATGAAGTCGCCATCCATGAAGACCACGATATCATCGTCAGGCACATTGGCGCGCGACATGGCGCGCAGCACCAGGCCGATCGCCATGCGTTTGCCGCCGACATTCTGGCGGATGATCTGCAACGTGATGTCCAGATCGTCGCCAACGGCGCGAAGTTGATCCTCGATAATATCTTCGTCAAATTTGTCCCCGGAACCCAACCAGATCGTTGCCGGGATACCTGCCTCGCGGACTTGTAAGACGATCCCCCGGATCACTGCTTCAGTGATTGATCGGTGTTCCTTGTAGGTCGTCATCATGAAGTGCAGGTGCTTGGGCCTCCAGCCGTCATTCATCACCCGCTCGCCTTCTGCGCGCATGCGCGGATAGACTAATCGGCTATAGATCACAGCCCTTACCGCATGGGTGAACCACCAGGAAAACCGCCAGCACCCCAGAAAACCGATCACATAGGTCACCTGGCGTACTTCCGGGTCGAACAGCTTGTTTGGCACCAGGGACAAGAAAATCGCGCAGATGCAGATGTACAGCGCGATCTGAGTAAGGACCGTAAGGTTCCATTTCTCGAAACCTTTGGGCCAGTATCCTGGATCCTTCAGCCTGTGTGCGGCCGGTTTGATGATCATCCGTGCGGCCCCGTCACAACAGAAGAGACGAAATCTTGCGCCAGATCGCGGCGAGGATGGGGCTTGTCGAGCGCGCCTCAAACAGCACAACCGCCGGCAGGCCCGGTGTAATCGAATTCCGCGTTTCTTCATCGACCACACCATTCAGTGCCAGGGTAACTTCCGCAGAGCGGTCATCGGGCGATCGCCATGAGTACCTGCGGGCGATCTCTTCTTGGAAACCCTTGGTCCGGTCAACGCCAGTTACCCGTGCGCGGATTGAGATCTTCAGCGAGGGGAAATAGATACGGGCCTCGTCGTTCATGCCGATCTTGACCACTTCGTCCTGGGTCAGATAGGCGAGCACCTTTCGTTCATTGTCATTTTCAAAAACGGCGATGATGTCGCCCTGTTTGACGGCGGCGGACTGCGGTTTGGGCATGCGTGACAGGCGGCCATCGAAGGGTGCGCGCACCGCAAGTCGCTCGCGATGTTTCAACAGGGCTTCGTGTTTTTGATGCGCCAGGGCAATCTGATTGCGCGCCAGTTTGACCTCCGCATCGACTTCACCGACGTTGCCGAGCAGCTCGCGCCCGTTGAAGAACCGTTTGCCGATGCCGCTATCGGCCAAACGCATCTGTTCCTGCAGCTCAATACGCCGCGATTTGAGCTTTGCCCGCGCGCTGACCAGCCATTGCGAAGCCTCCTCGAGCTGAATCTTGGTGGCCCAGCCTTCCTGCAAAAGTTTGCGGGTGCGTTCAAATCTGGCCTTGGCAGCCCGCTGCTCGGCTTCGAGGGCTTCAACATCGACGCTGATCTGCTCGATATTCTTCAAACCGACGGAGGCATATTCGTTCATCTTCTCGAGTTCGGAAGCGCGCTTGAGCAGAAGCCGGTTGAGCTCGGCTTCGCGACGGCTGATCTCGAGATTGGCCATGTCAATCTGTTTCTCGAGATCGTAATCGGCGAAATAGATCACGGTATCGCCGGCACCGACCGTTTCGCCAACCGCGGCGCGCACAAACGAGATCTGGCCATCGCCCTGGGCCCGGACTTCCACCGTCGGTGACGCGACAACGGCGGTCTGAACCTCCATACGGAAAATGTTGGAGTACAACACCAACGCCATGTACCCGAACACCAGGAAACCCATGAGCGAGTAGGTGCCGACCCAGGCGATCTGGCGCAGCGGAAGCCGCGTTTCTTCGACGACAGTCTCCGAGTCCGGGTCCGGGTCGGTGGAAACGGGCGTAATGGGCACATCGATGCGCTGAATCGAATCAGCCACTTCCGACATGGCGCCGCGCACCAAATCCTCGATGAAGTGGTGCATCAGTTCCTGTTCGCGTTCACCGATTTCGGTGAACTCGACGGCGAATGACTTGATGTCGGGAACGACCCGCACAACCCGGGCCTTGGCGGCGAACGAGATGTCGAAACCCTGGAAGGGCAGCGTCATCGCTAAATCGATTTCACTGCCGGCGTCAGGTAGGTTCTGGGGATAGTCGTCAACCCTGAGACCGCCCAGACTCCAGTCGGTAGCGCGAATGGTCTGATCGTCGGAGCCGACACGCAGAAACAAAGGCGCGGTCACCCTGTGGTGACGCCTCTGGTCCGGCCTTTCTCGACGCACTCGAACTGTCATTTTCGTTTTTGACTGCGCGATTTCCAAACGCACAGTTTCCCTCGCGCGTAAGGAGCAATTCGCATGCCAGTTGATTAAGCCCTGTTTTTCGGCATTTCTTGAAGGGCCAATGCCGCAACTGACGCGCTCCGCAACTCAAATTGCAAAGATTTTCGCGAATTGCACAGATCCGCAGAACGTCGCAACGCAGGTCCGGTTGGACCCCTCGGTCGACAAAATCGCGATGTTCTGCCGGGGAATTTCGCGCGGCGGGCCAGGTTGTTGATTTGGCATGCAGCTTGCGATCACCACAATGAGCAGCCCTGCCGGGGTTCAAGTTATGCAAATTGCATGCGCGGCGGAGGCTGTTTTTGGGGAGACGAGAAAAGGGAAACCAGATGAACAGCATCGTTCCACCTGTCGGCGGCGATCTTGACAGCGAAGAGTTCACGGCGCTCTTGCCGGATCACCATGAGGCGATGGCGGCCAATGCCGTACATCGACCTTGGGGCAGTTTTGAATCAGTGATCAACGGCAATGGCTATCAGGTCAAGCGCATCGTGGTTTCGCCGGGCAAGAAACTTTCCCTGCAATATCATCATCATCGTTCGGAGCATTGGACGGTGGTGACCGGTACGGCACATGTGACGCTGAATGATGATGTGTTAATTCTCCATCCTGATGAGAGCATCTATGTGCCGCTCGGTGCAGTACACAGGTTGGAAAACCAGGGCTCAGAAGATGTGGTGCTGATCGAAGTGCAGTGCGGCGACTATCTCGGCGAGGATGATATCGTACGTATCGAAGACGATTTTGGGCGCGTCTAATCTGTTCAGGTTGCCATTTGAATCCTGATTGAATCAAAGCTCATTTCGCGCAGGCTCCGGTAGATACCAGATATTGGCTTAGAGCGTGTTTGTCTCATATGGAATCATTTGACCGCGTTTCTGCGTCTGCTGGCTAGGCATGCTTCGCGCCGTGGTCTGGTTGACCACAAGCGGAGCATAACAACGTCCAGCGGGCGCAGAAACACGGCCTTCGGTGGCCCAAATCCGGCCATCGGACGTCGTTACCGAACTTGCCCGATGGCCCACATCGCGCTGCGTTCCGTAACTAGCCGAGTGACCGGATTTGGACCATCAAATGGTTCCATATGAGAAAAACACGCTCTAGGCGCGTGTTTCCCAAGCCTCGCGCTTGCGGTAAATCGTCGATGGGCTGACTCCGAGCATCTTGGCGGCTTTGGGAATGCTGCCACCACAGGCGATAATGGTGCTTTCGATAGCGTGTTTTTCGATTTGCCACAGTTCCAGGCCAGCCAAAGAGCGCTCTATCGGGGTTCTGCCAGCCTCGCGCAGGCTGTCTACGGCCAACTCCGGCCCCGGACTGTCGGTTGGCGCCGTAGCAATCAGCTGGTCCAGCATGTGTCGCTCGACAGTTTCGGAATCGTACAAGACGACAGCTTGGCGAACAGCATTCTGCAGTTCGCGTATGTTTCCGGGCCAATGATAGGCGATTAGAGCGCCTTGCGCGTCGGCAGAGAACCGCTTGAACCGCTTGCCCTCCTCGATAGCGAACTGATTGAGGAAATGATTGGCGATCTGCAGTGTGTCCTGTTCGCGCTCGCGCAGCGGCGGCAGATGAACCGGCAGAACGTGTAAGCGGAAATAGAGATCCTCACGAAACCGGCCGGCGCTAACTTCGTCCATTGGCGATCGGTTGGTTGCGCATATCACACGGA
>JAEKFU010000711.1 GCA_016522385.1 Pseudomonadota bacterium | reverse complement strand
GCACAGCAGACTCCACCCGTAGTCCCTTCAAGAGTCTGCGATGGGGCAATTTTCGCCGTCTCTCACACTCTCGCAAACTTTTCCTTCTGACACTTAACCGACGAACTGGCCTCGCTTCCAAGTGGTCCGTTGTACCCCCGACTCCGGACCTTCAAGTTTCAATGTCGGGTTTCACTGGATCTTCGTCTGTTCACGGATGAAGAACGGACTACCGAGTCAGCAGTCTGTCAGGACCGTACTTGACCCAAATACCACATTGTTGACGTCCTCAGCCAAGGAAGACAGCCGCTACCCGCCAATTTCTGTTTGTGACGCTCAGGTCAGAAGCTGATGGCGGGCGCGGTTCAGAATTCGGCATTGCCAAGACCGCATAGACGAGATGAACGTGACCTCGCGCGAGAGACTCATTATGCGTTCGTTAGATTTGGCTCATGGCGGAACGTGCCGTGAACGGTGTGGCTGTTGTCTCGCCGTTTCGCCATCAAGGATGCGACGGGCGATCCACTGCATCCAGCGCAGAATGGGCTCCTCCATCCAGGTCAGGTAGCCGGCAGCAGCCCGGGACGATTGTACGCCGCGAGCGATGTGGGGCATGCTCTCACCGTCCTCATCAAGTGCGCGGAATGAGTCGTAGGGTTCACCATCGGGATCGAAGCGCTCCATGTCACCGGGCCTGACCGAGCCTGCCCGGTAGCGCACCTGGTCCACTGCGACTGGCCACAGGGAATAAAACCCGGCACCACCTGGATAGATCACAAAGGCGTTGCCCGGATGGATCATCAAGATGTCGAGGCAAGGCTTATCCTGGTGCATGTCGCCTGGCTGCCAGTTTGACTGCTCGACGAGGTCGCGAGCCGGCTCCAGATCCATGTCGTAGAGGACCTGATACCGGGTCCACCATTCGCCATAGGTGACGTTGGCTGTGTTACGGGTCGGCGAATACGTCTCCAGTGTATTCTTGTGGAGGCCCATGTGGTGGTAACCTTCCATGTTGTTCTCGGCAAAATTTTTCCAATTGCCGGGCCAAAGCTTGTCGTAAAGATTGGTCATGTCCCAGTCATCGCCGCAGGCATAGACCGAGAATAGGTCGTTGAGCGCTGACAGGCGCGGCGCGAGAGGCTCGGCGGCATCGTCCAGGTTGACCCAGATCAGATCATTCCAAATCTCAATGCGGAATTGCGGTAGGCAAACCTTGCTGCGGTCGAAATCTTTGTGGCCTTCCATATAAGTGGCGCTGACGAGTTTGCCGTCCAGTGCGTAAGTCCAATGGTGATAGGGGCATCGGAACGAACTCTTTTTGCCGCTCTCCTTGTCCACGGCCACGAGCATGTAACGGTGCCGGCACACGGTGCTGAGCGCGCGGATCTGCATGTCCTTGCCACGCACGATCATCATCGGTTCACCGATCAGGTCAATCGAGAAATAGTCTCCAGGCTTGCGAATCTCGCTGACGTGCCCGACGTTGATCCATTGCTTCTTCCAGATATGCTCGACCTCAAGTTCATAGAATGCCCTGGATGTATAATGTCCCGGTTCGAACGTGCGAATGCGCTCCAATGGAAGGTCGAGATAGGACTGCAATACCGCCAACAGTGCCTGGTCTTCCATCTGCATGGCGCTGTTCCCCACCTCTTGTGCCGAATGCCGTTGTCCACTTGTGGTCATAAGGGGCATGACCAACCCCACCATCGAGCGACCCGGTTCCATCCATAAACCATTGATGCTGCTTGATGCAACGCGTTCGCAATTTCCTGGCTTGCGCGCTCCAACGGGCATTCTGCGTCGCCGTACTCAGCAGCAAGGCGGACCGGGCTTACGCAAGTTTCAACGCGTACTTGTGACGTTTCTGTGTAGTGTAGATGCATTAATCAAATTTGTGCCAGGGGAATGTCTGAGTTTGGCACTCCCCGGACCAACTGAGGCTGTTCACATGTGGTCCGGATTACCTCTGAAAGCGGAAGCTTTGGCGAGAGAGATCCGCCTTACACCATCTTTCTGAAGTAGAGTCGGCGCGTCTGTATAGACCGGGTTTGACCCATAACAGCCTTCGCCGATCTCGTCCCAATAGCTTTTCATACTTGGAAATGCAGACTTCAACGATATCAAGCAGAACGCCTCGCCGCGAGTAAGGAAGCGCAGCCTTATGTGTTGCCGCCGAAGAGGCCGCCTTGCAGGTACTTAAGACCAGAGTCACAGATGACGGTAACCACGTTTTGGTCGGGGCGCATCTTACGCGCGCATTCCAGCGCCACACTTACGTTTGCGCCCGAGCTGATCCCTCCAAAAATACCCTCAGCGCGAGCGAGCTTCCTGGCGGTTTCTATAGCGCATTCGTCTGAGACGGGAATGATGTCGTCGGCGAGTTCTTCCCTAAAGAGAGAAGGCTTGAAACCCGCGCCCATACCTTCGAGGCGATGTCCGCCGAAGGGGCCCGAGCTTGAGAGTGCTCTGGAGTTTGCTGGCTCGACCGCAATGCACTCGACGCTGGAATCACGTTTCTTGAGCACCTCGGAGACACCAGAGAAACAGCCGCCGGTCCCGACTCCTTGGATAAAGGTGTCAATTTGCACGTCAAGAGCGTCAAGAATTTCTTCGCCCATCGCGTGATAACCTGAATGGTTGTCCGGATTATTGAACTGGTCGGTCCGGAACGTTTGCGGCTGCTCAGCGAGCTCGTCTACCCGGTCGAGAGCCGCTTGAATTAGCTCCGGTGTGATTCTTCGGTTGACGCTCGGTATGAGCTCGACCGTCGCACCGAACGCGCGCATCGTCTGAAGTTTCTCCTCAGCGAAGGCATCGGAAGACACAAAGTGGGCGCGATAGCCTTTGGCTGCACACACCATAGCAAGGGAACTGCCAGTGCTGACGCCAGTATAGTCTACGACTCGTCCGCCTGGCTGAAGGTCTCCCCGGCGCTCGGCTCCCTCGACCATCGATAAGGCCATGCGGTCTTTCAAGCTGCCGGTGGGGTTTGCGCCCTCCCATTTCACGAAGATAGAAGCACAGCCCGGTGGAGAGAGGGTCCTGAGCCAAACGAGCGGCGTTTGTCCAATCAACATGTCCCTAAGATTAGCTGCGGCAAGCCGCAATGTCTCGTACCGAACAACAATCCGCTGTCCATCTCCCCTGAGTTTCTGATTTTCACCGCACGGGTTCGCCGATGCAAGGTCTGAAGTTGGCGCTCATGAGACCAACTGGCCTGGCGGACGGCGGCATGGTGTACTTCAAGAAACGATCGTGCGCTAGCCGAGTGACCGGATTTGGATCATCAAATGTTTCCATATGAGAATGACACGCTCTAAGCGGAAGCTTTCTGGGAATGCTCAACTTCTGGGAAGTGCCAACAACCGCCGTGGCAGTGCGCCAGTAAGACGCCTGGGATGCGGACAAAGCTTACATTTGAAATATGATGCGAACGACCGTAATCCGAGCTCAAACATTGAACCAACCAAGCTCCATATTCCACTCGGTCAGGGGCAGACTTCTGAAAAGAACTCTATTTGACCGGTGACATCTTGACCGGCTGCATCGCATGCACACTTCGCGCGCTTGTTCGGGCTAGGCTACCAGAAGGGGTTTAAGACGTCTCTGCTTGAGCCAGCGGACCTGGCTCTTCGCGAATGGGAAGATGAATAAGCGCAGCAAGAAGTCCAAGGCCGACAGCAGCCCACCACATGGGAGCATAGTCTTGGTTCAGATCGTATATCCGACCTCCAAGCCAGGCACCGACGAAGCTCCCCATTTGATGACTGAGAAATACAAGCCCAGCCAGAGTCGATAAGAACCTGAGCCCTTGGGTTTGAGCGACCAGTCCCATTGTCAGAGGCACTGTTGAAAGCCAGAGCAGCCCCATTATGCCTGAGAACACCAGTACACTCAGCTCTGATACTGGCATGATCACAAAAATGGCAATGACTACGGCACGCGCGAAGTAGATGCCACTAAGCACATTTTTCTTTGAGTA
>JAEKFU010000709.1 GCA_016522385.1 Pseudomonadota bacterium | reverse complement strand
CGAAGATAGCGACCTCGTCGCTGGGACGGATGTTCATGAGGTCCCGTTCAATCGCATAATCATTGGACAGCACGATCAGTCCGATACGGTACCGGCCCGGACCATGGTCCAGTGTGTAAGTTGTCTTCACCGGCGTGCTGCGAAAACTTTCGACTGCGGCGTTTTCGATGGTAATCGACATCTAAGACAAGTCCTTCTAACTGTTAGCCGGAACGACGATGCAGTCCTCCGGGCGGAAGGCAACTTCGATCTCCTCGCCTGCATGTTCCAGGGTCTGTCCATGATACTGTTCAATGACGACCAGAGACCTGCCGGACACATTGACGACAAGATGAATGTCCGACCCCAAATGAGCGATATCGCGCACCTGGCCTTTCAGAATCGTCTGGCCTTCGCCTGCGCCCGATGGATTGCCATTGCCCTCCAACCTGTTGATCCGCTCGGGTCGTACACACAGTTCAAAATCATCGTCAGCCATCCGGGGATCATCCGGTTTTAGGGCATTGATCGACAGGCCTTCGCTGGTCTCGAAGCGAGCAACGCCATTGCCGGCAGCTCCGGCAAACCGGCCCGAGAACCAATTCGAACGGCCTATGAACTCAGCAACGAATTTGGTCTTGGGGGCGGCGTAAATTTCGGTCGGTGCACCTTTCTGCATGATCCGGCCATCGTTCATGACGATGACGATGTCGCCAAGGCTCATGGCCTCTTCCTGATCGTGCGTAACGACAATCGTGGTCGCTCCGACCGCGTTCAGAATTTCTTTCAGCTCCAGGCGAAGTTCCTGACGCAGTTTGGCGTCCAGGGCCGATAGCGGCTCATCCAGCAGCACCACTTCCGGCGAGATGGCAAGTGCGCGTGCCAAGGCAACACGCTGTTGCTGACCACCGCTGAGCTGGCCAGGGCGACGGCTCTCAAACCCTGTCAGCTTGACAAGATCGAGCATTTGCGAAACCCGACCCGGAATAGCCTTTGCATCGAAGCCACGATACTTGAGCCCATAAGCGACGTTCTGGTTGACCGTCATATGCGGGAACAGGGCGTAATCCTGGAATAGCAGGCCGACATTGCGCTCGTAGGGCCGCTTGCCCTTCATGTTTACCCCGGAAATCAGGACCTCGCCCTCCTCGGGGTCGTCGAAACCGGAGATCATCCGCAACGTGGTGGTCTTGCCACAGCCGCTGGGTCCGAGCAGCGAAACGATCTGGCCTTTGGCGATGGCAAACGATACATCGTCCACCGCAACGAAGCTGCCGAAGCGCTTAGTGACATGGTTGAGTTCGACAACAGCCGTCATGGCAACCTCATGACCGGAAGACTCCTTTGCCGATCAGCCGTTCGAGTCCAATAATCCAATCCAGAACAAGGATTAGTGCGAAGGTGAACACCATCAACACCACTGCTGCGGCGGCAATCGTCAAATCGAAATTGGTCCGCATCATGGAGACCATGGCGACGGGCAGCGTATAGGTGTCGGGGGAAGTCAAAAACAGACTGACCGCGACGTCGTCCATGGAGAATGCAAAGGCGAAGACCGCGCCTGCAACGATACCGGTGCGAGCCAAGGGAAACGTCACGTCCCAGAAGGCTTGCATCTCTGTGGCACCCAGGCTCATTGCGGCCTCGGTCAAGGTCTTGCGGATCCCAACCAGCCCGGCAAGTGTGGTGCGTACAGTGTAGGGAAAAGTGATTATAATGTGAGCGCCCATAAGGCGCGTGAAACCGTCGAACACGCCAAGCAAGGCAAAGAACAGCAGTAGCGCGAACCCGATCACCACTGCCGGCACAACCAACGGCGACAGGAATAAGGCTTCTAACGCCTGCTTGCCTCTGAACTCATAACGGTCCAGCACGATCGCTGCGCTGACACCGGCTGTTGTCGATACCAGGGTCGCGATGACGGCTAGAATGAGGCTGGTTTTTAGACCGCCGAGGTAGAAGGTGTCGGAGAAGAAATTTTGATACCAGTGCCAGGAATAATTTGGAGGCGGAAACTTTCCGAGATAGGCTCGACCGTCAAACGACATCATAACCGACACGACAATCGGCGCGATCAGAAACAACACCGTGACGGCGATGACGAACAGGATCACCGCATAGCCGATATCGTCAAACCATCTGCGCATGGCCTAGACCTTGCCCCATCTCGCCTGCACCACGCGCGTGACACCATAGATGATGCCAAGCGACATGATCAGCATGACGATCGAGACCGCCGAGCCGCTCGGGTAATTGGCGATTTCGCTGAAACGAGAATAGATCAGGTTTGAAACGAACAGCACCTTACCCTTGCCGAGGATCAATGGCACCACGAAAGCGCTCAGGCACAGGGTGAAGCAAATCAGGAAGGCCGACAGCAGCCCCGGTACACACAGCGGTATCGTGATTGTCAGATGCGCGCGCCAGCGCGGTGCGCCCAGCGCCTGAGCCGCTTCGGTGAGACGCGGATTAACATTCTGAAGCGTGCCCAGCAAAGTGATGGCCGAAATCGGAATCAGATAGTGCAGCAATCCAAGAATGACCAGGAGTTCGGTGTAGGTCCTGCTGTTCATCGACAGACCCAGCAGTCCGGACAGAGGTCGTGCAATGCCGGTCGGTCCAAAGGTCAGCTGCAAGGCATAGACGCGTACCAGGGTACTCAGGAACATCATGCCAATCAGGAAACCGACGGCCAGTTTACGCAGCAATGCCGAGCGCTGACGGGCCACTGCATATGCAATCGGGAAAGCAATCGCCAGACCGATGAGTGACGATATCACGCCGAACCGAACCGTCTCGACAAAATAGTAGACATACGCGCGGTCAGCGAGTTCCGCGTAGTTGAACAATGTGTAGGGCGCATCCTTGGC
>JAEKFU010000664.1 GCA_016522385.1 Pseudomonadota bacterium | reverse complement strand
TGAAACCAACGCTGGTCTTGAAGCAGCCTACGAGATTGTCCAGTGCAGTTCGCGTATCGACGCGCTGTTCTTCGGTGGCGTTGATATGGCCGCTGAACTACGCTGCGAGAATGCCTGGGAGCCGCTGCTCTATGCCCGCTCACGTGTTGTGCATGCGGCCGCCTCGGCTGGTCTCGACGTCATCGATGTTCCCTATCTCGATCTCGAAGACCATGCAGGTATGATCATCGCCGCCAAGCAGGCAAAGGCGCTGGGCTTTTCCGGCAAGGGGTCGATCCACCCGAAGCAGATCGCGGCACTGAACGACGTGTTTACGCCCACCGCGCACGAAATCTCCCGAGCGCGGCGCATCATTTCGACCTTTGAAGCGGCCGACACCGGTCTGGTGGTCATCGATGGCAAGCTGATTGAAAAGCCGGTTCTCCGCGACATGCACCGCATCATTGCAATCGCAGAGCGCATAGAAAGCCAGAGCTGAGTCTGGGCGAAGTCAGTTGGATCTGGCTTGCAAACACGCCCGCATGATGATCGCAGAGGCCGTCGAGACTGGCTCTGAGCTTCGCACCCTGGCCGGAAGTCGTTCACACGAGAGGCACGTAAATGAGGACTGAAAGTTACGACTACATCATCTGCGGTGCCGGCTCAGCGGGCTGTGTCTTGGCGAACAAGCTCAGTTCCGATCCAGATGTGCGCGTGTTGCTACTTGAGGCCGGACCCATGGATCGCAATCTCATGATCCACATTCCGGCAGGCGTCTATGCGGTCTACACCGACCCCAAACTCAATTGGAATTACGAGACCGAGAACGAGCCGGAGCTGAACGACCGCAACATCTTTACACCGCGCGGCAAAGTTGTCGGCGGTTCGTCGTCGATCAATTCGATGGTCTATATGCGTGGCCACCCCAGGGACTATGACCGGTGGGCGAGCGAGTTCGGACTCGACAAGTGGAGTTACGAGCAATGTCTCCCGTACTTCAAGGCAGGTGAGGCAAGTGACCGTGGCGCCGATGACTGGCGCGGCGCGGATGGCCCACTCGGCGTCACCAAGGGTACTCTGCAGAGCGCATTGTTCGACGCTTTCCTGGTTGCTGGCGATCAGGCCGGCCAGGGACGTTCGGAGGATCTCAACGGCTACAAGCCTGAGGGTGTCGCGCGGCTGGATGCAACGCGGAAGAACGGACGTCGCTGCAGTGCCGCGGTCGCGCACCTTCGGCCCGCACTCAGTCGCAAGAACCTGCTGCTTCAGACCGGCGCCATGGCGCGCCGAATTCTCATCGAAGGCAATCGCGCGGAGGGGATCGAATATCAGCGCCACGGAGAAATTCTTGCCGCCCGCGCGGAACGCGAAGTCATTCTCTCCGGCGGCGCGATCAACTCACCTCAGTTGATGATGATTTCCGGTATTGGCCCGGCTGATCATTTGCGTAACGTCGGCATCACACCGAGGCTCGACTTGCCCGGCGTTGGCCGCAACCTGCAAGACCACCCGACCGTCCTCCTCCAGGTTGCCTGTACACAGCCAGTGACAATCGATTGGGTTGCCAAACCGCACTACAAACTGATGGTCGGGGCGCAGTGGCTGCTGGCGCGCAAAGGTATTGCGACAACCAACATCTGGGAGGCCGGTGGTCTGGTACGCGGCAACCGGGATGTGCCGTATCCAAATCTGCAGTATCACTTCGCGCCGGTCGGCTTCAGCTATGAAGGCGATGACATCAGGCTTCACCAGGCGTTCGCCATTCACATCGATCAGCTGCGACCCACCAGCCGCGGACGGATCGATCTGAAGTCCGCGAACCCGTTCGACAAGCCGGCACTCCATTTCAACTACCTGCAAACCGAGCATGATCGTCGCGAACTGGTCGAAGGTGTCCGTTTGGCCCGCGACCTGATCCGCCAGCCGGCGTTCGACAGTCTTCGCGGCGCGGAGATCCGGCCGGGCGACGATGCGACCAGCGACGACGACATTCTCGCATTCATCAGGAACGCCACGGAGACCGACTATCACCCGTGCGCGACCTGCCGCATGGGCATGGACGATATGGCCGTCGTCGACGCAGAGCTTCGCGTTCACGGAATTGAGGGTTTGCGGGTCGTCGACGCGTCCGTCATGCCACAGGTCATCAGCGCCAACCTCAATGCACCGACGCAGATGATCGCAGCGCGCGCTGCCGATTTCATTTTGGGCAAGCCGCAGCTCGAACCGCAAAAGGCGCGGTTCCATTTTACGGACAACTAAAACGTGTCTTTCTCATATGGAACCATTTGAGAAAGACACGCTCTAGATTGTCAACAGGTCAGAAATTCAAGAATTCTATGTTTCAGTTGTTGATCATGCCTGGTTTCGCATTCCCACACCACAAACACCTGCCATCCCAGGCATACAAGCTCTAGCCTGTTCTTCTCGTCCCGCGCTCTGTTTCGTTCGAACTTTTCCGTCCAGTATGCTGTTCTGGTTTTCGGTACCTTTGAAATCCTGCAACCGTGCTGGTGCCAGAAGCAGCCATGCACGAATATCGCTTTCTTCCGGCCGGGGAAAACCAGGTCCGGACTGCCGGGAAGAGACTTTCGGTGCAGGCGGAATCGATAGCCTTCGGCATGGATCAGTCGACGGACAAACAGCTCAGGCTTGGTATCTTTGCCTCCAATTCGAGACATGACCCAACTTCGGTGTTCGGGGGTAAGGCGGTCCATTATCGAATCCATTGGTCTGCAGCGCATCGCCGGTGCACGGCAGTTCAGTGCATTTGATCACCTGCCTCCGACTTCTGAATCGCTATCTGCTTTGGCCACCAGCTCTGCGGCTATTGGTGCGCATGGCGCACGGCTTAGTTCGCGTCGTGGAAAATCACGCCAGCCGTGAAACGGGTTCCCGCTCGAAGGCGACTGACCCCATGCCGCAGATTCGCGCGGTGGTAGCCCTTGACGCCTTTGCGCGGACGTTCGTTCACCGCAAAGAGCGCTGCTTCGCCCTGCTGCAACGGCACGACCTCGGCGCGCGACTGCATGCGGGGCCGCTGTTCCGTCAGGACGAACTCCCCTCCCTCAAACTCCGCTGTGTCGCTTAGCAGGATCACGAGCTGGAGAGGGAACAGAAGTTCTCCGTACACGTCCTGGTGCAGGCAGTTGTAGTCGCCATCCTGATAGCGCAGGACCAGCGGCGTCGGCCGCGTTTGCCCGGCCTTGTGGCACCTGTCCAGCATCTCGGCGTGCGTCGATGGATATGTCTCATGGCCTCCAAGCATCGCTGACCACCGATTGGCGGTCCGGGCGGCTTCGGGATAGATGCAGGTGCGCAGCGTTGCGATGGTTTCCGGCAATGGATATGCGAAGTACTTGTACTCGCCGCTGCCGAAGCCGTGCCTCGCCATCACAACCTTGCTGCGAAATGGCTTGTCTTGCGTGTAAGTCGCGACGAGTTCGTTGCATTCACCCTTGGTCAGCAGTGGTCCCAGTCGGGCGACGCCGTACTCGTCTAGCTCGCTGTCAATGACATCCCAGTCGCAGGCGGCGATCCTTTCTCTGAGAGATTGCACCTTTGTGCCGCCACCGCCCGTTCGGGCAGCAGCCGTTTGCGCGCGCGCTCTCTGTTGCAACGATTCGGCGCTGCATGTTCTATGTGCTTCGGGCATTTGTCACCTCCTATGCTCGGCGATGAGCAATATGGACTTTTGGTAAGGAGCGACACCCGATTCCTGCGATCAAACCGATTTGCCAAAAATTTCCGAGGTGGGTCAATTTGAGACGTTTCCGACGACGCCCTGATGATTCCGTTATCGGCTCTTAAGCGGATCAAATCGCCGAAAAAACGGACATGCGACTTTCGAATGTCGGCTGTGCGACGCGAAGCTTTGGACGCACGTTAGGCGCATCTCGAGGGGACGTGGTATATAGTCAGCGAACTGGCAGCATCAACCACCCCCGGAGGTTGAGCAATGAGGTCGTATGGTCCACTTGAGGGGCACCTGCGCCGACAACTAAAGGACACTTGCAGTATCACGTTCAGTGAACTCGAGAAGCTGCTGGGCTTCGCGCTGCCTATGACCGCAATGATACATCGTAGCTGGTGGTCCAACGAGATGGACCCGAAGCATACACAGAACGAGGCCTGGCGGAACGCCGGGTGGGAAGTCTGTGATGTGGACGTCGACAAGCAGTGCGTGAACTTCAAGAGAACCGTCGCACAAAAAAAGCCTCGCTTCCAGGGCGCCACCCAGGTGCTACGTCGTGAGCGTGATCCGGCCCACAGAGATCGTTGCAAGCCCGTCGAACGAAAGTGATCAGAACACGTCGCCAACGCTGACCGGGCGGATGAACGACATGGCATTCACGGCAACGGTGGCAACCCGGCCTAGTGCCAGCTGGCCCGCTGCGATGCCCCCGCAATGTCCATCTGGGAAAGCACCCAGCCGCCGAAGAT
>JAEKFU010000578.1 GCA_016522385.1 Pseudomonadota bacterium | reverse complement strand
TCTCGCCGCTCGCCGTTCAGGGCCCCAGGGCAGAAGACCTGCTGGCCGGGCTGTTCGGCGCGCATATACGCGATATCGGCTTCTTTCGCTTTGGTTATGTGCAGTTTGCGGGCACACGCCAGCTCATTGCGCGCTCCGGGTATTCGCGGCAGGACGGCTTCGAAATCTACCTTGATGACGGCGCACTTGGCTCCGCCCTGTGGGATGCCGTCTGGGCAGCCGGTGAGCCCTATAATATCTCGCCCGGCTGTCCCAACCTGATCGAACGGATCGAGGGTGGCCTGCTGTCCTACGGAAGCGAGATGACACGGCAAAACAATCCGCTTGAGCTCGGGCTTGGAAAGTACTGCGCCCTGGACGACTCGGTCGACTACATCGGACAGCAAGCCCTGATGAAGATCGCCGACCAGGGCGTTGAACGCGATATTAGAGGCGTACTCTTCGGAGAGGTGCCCTGCCCCGCCTGCGCCGAACCCTGGCCGGTGCGGATTAATGATCTTCAGGTAGGCCAAATCACATCCGCCGCCTGGTCACCGCGCCTCAAGCGCAATGTCGGACTGTCGCTAATTGACCGGCACTATTGGCAGCCTGGCCAGCGCGTAGCCGTGCAGATGACGGTCAAACGCAAGGATGCCGGCGAAGTTTCCGCCTTGCCGTTCGATTAAGGCCTTCCATTTTGATTTGGAATAAATTCTGCTTGTCCCGCGGCGGACTGCAGACGGCGAACCGGTCCGGATCACCGTGGGTCGGACCGAGCTCAAAGGCCCAGCAACCTTGAAGCCTGCTGCGCGCGATCGTGGCCGTGGCGACGAGAAACCCTTCGCCGGTGACTTCAATGCCACGAAGCATTAGGCGGTCTGCAATCTGCATCCGCTCTTCCTCTTGAAATCAGTCAGTGCTGGATACGGCCCAATTGCCTCTTCCGTCCAAGGGAACAGGCGATGCATTTGTTCCAGCAAAAAGCGCCGCGGATGTCTCCGGGCGCTCTTGTGACCATGCAATCTCGTCACACTAGGGTCAGATCAAGCAAGATTCGATGATGTATTGACAAGTGGCATCAAAGGCTCGCGCCAGCCGGCAGGTTATCGAATCACCGACTGCATGCTATGTTTGTTGGTTGCACGCGGAGGGGAAGATGACCTTAGCCCAGTTACGCGAGTTGCAGAAGCGCAAGAGGCAGATTCAGCGCGAGATCGCCGTGCTACAGGAGGCGCTGGAAGACATCGAGAACGTCGAAAAGATGATCAGCGCGGCAGCACAAAAGCATGCGCCCGGCGCCGGCGCCGACAGGCCGTCGTCACGCGCAAGCGGCGGCAGAAAAACCGTATCTAAGCCGGCACGTATCGTCGCCGCGACAAAAAAGATTCTTTCCGGCGCAGATCATCCCATGTCGATCAGCGAGTTGATGGATGCGCTGAAGGACGAAGACCTGCATCTGCACGGGGCCAATCCCGCCAACACCCTGGGCACCATACTCTCGCGCAACAAGGCCACGTTCGTGAACCTGGTACGGTTTGGCTATTGGCTACGTGAACGAAGCTATCCGGCGGCGGGACACGAGGGCAACAGCGTGCCGGACGATGAGGACGACGAAGACGATGAAGCCGATCCTGAGGATGAAGAGGATGACCGGCTTCGGGCCGTTGTTTAGCACACGTTCGTTTCAGATGGAATCATCCGAAACGTGAAACGTCCTATATCTTATTGAAATCAATCAGGTTTGGTCTTGTTGTTACCACCAAAACCAAACCTGATCTACGATCTGTTGAACATCTGGACTGCGATGCTGGAATCCCATGAAATTCACTGTAGCCCGTAGCCGACACCGATTAATCGCCAAGCCAGGCGAAGCTGCGCGAC
Source organism: Pseudomonadota bacterium (assembly GCA_016522385.1). Classification (GTDB taxonomy): domain Bacteria; phylum Pseudomonadota; class Alphaproteobacteria; order Rhizobiales; family Aestuariivirgaceae; genus JABDJG01. The sequence goes on along the minus strand of JAEKFU010000578.1, from coordinate 8,360 downwards.
AGGAAATTGTGGCCGTCGGAACGCTGCCATTCGCCGTGGGCCATGATGACCCGCTCGCAATCCCAAGCCAGGACCTTGTCACGTGCCTGGCGCGCCGCCGCGCGGTTGATGAAAGACAGCCGCCATTCTCTCGGGGCGCCGGGATTGTTGGCGGTTATGCCATCGAGCCTTGCCAGCGGACGTTGCCACCAGGCCCAGTGGGTCTGCAGAAAGCACCGGGTAAAATTCTCGATCAGATCCGCCACGATGACGGTGCGCGATGGTCGGTGAAGGAAAACGATCTCGTCCATGAACGGGGAGCCCCGGAACCAGGCCTGATCCAGAAAAGGCTGCCACTCTGACGGTGGACTGTCGAACAGGGGGGTGCGGAAGTTGAGATCAGGCCGTTTGTCGATTGTCGATTGCAGCCCCCATAGGCTTGCTGCTGGATACCGCGCCGTCCAATCCTGCAGATACATATGATGGATCTTGTTGGGGCTGACCAGATGCGCAACAGGTCCCAGCCGATCGATCTCGCCGGCCAGACCCACCGACAATTTGACGGGCGACCAGACCCAAATGTCATTGTTGTCAAATCTGATCACGACCGAGCGCGTCGGATAGGGGAAGCTGTAAAAATTGACGATCTCGCCTTCTGCGAGCCATATCGAATTGCCGACTTTCTCTAGCACCATTTTGCAAGTTCGCGGGTCGGTTATCTGTTCACGGTCAAACCGGGCCGTAGGTCGCATGCGGGGCAAACGTGACATATGCCCAGTAGCGATCCCCAAAAGACCAGTGCCACCATTCGGTTGGGTAGTTTACGAATCCGGCCGCCGTCATGGCCGATGTGAGAAGTGAGCGATGATGCCGTGCCGTGTCTGAGATATCCAGTGCATCGGTGTAACAGGCGGACGCCGAATCAACCGGATCGGCGTCATAGTGCGTTCCCATGTCGACCTCGCGGCCAGCCTGATCGATCAATGTTAGATCGACGGCGCTGCCGGTCGGGTGTGCGCTGACGTCCGGGGGCGCGACATACTTGCTGGCTTCGCGGTGGAGTTCGCTGTTGGTCTTCATCGGGTATCGTGCACGCAGGTCGCCGAGATATTCATCGAAGAACTGTCGCTGTATTTCAAGCGACCTAAAGCACTCCTTAACAAGGAGATCATAGCCGGGCTCCAACAGCCTGCGAGCCTCATGGAGGCGAACGGCGACACCTGACCGCAAGCGATAGTCCGGCTGATATCCCAGATGCGCTTGATGTTCATCGGACACGTCGAGGACCAGGTCCGGGCAGATTTCCAGGACCGACACCAGGGCTTCGCCACACTCGACAACCGGCACACCCGCGACTTCCGGGTCGGCGACCAAGATTTGTTCAGCGTCCGTCGTCATAAATCACTACGGTGACACTAAACGAATTGATCGCCGGCGCAAATTGACCGGCGAAGTGCATGCCGGCGTTCTGGTACGTGGTTGGATCACCAACAGAAAAACACCCAATGCGGCAATTGCAATCGAATTAGATTGGGTCGGCCCGGTTTCCCGCAGATGTCCATATCTGTTCGGTAATGCTCACCATAATGTAGATCACTTACCATACAAGTACTTTCGTCGAATTGACCTTACTTCTTGGAAGTGATCCAAGTGAAAATAAACCATGCCGATCGACTAACGATCGACTGCTGATGGTGAGTTTGGTGAGGACAGCAGATGACCGATGAAGACGGGGACTTCAATACAACACTCCGGCAACTAACGGCTGAAATCGTGGCCGCATTTGTTGGCAATAACGCTTTGCCTGCTTCAGATTTACCAGCCCTTATTGCAGAGGTTTATGGTGCACTATCGAATGCAGCAGTAGGGAAATCCGCTAGACTTGAACAAGAACTCAAGCCCGCAGTACCAGTTCGTCGCTCGGTGAGTGCTGATGCAATTACTTGCCTGTACTGCGGCAAAGAATACAAATCGCTCAAGCGGCATATATTTGCACAGCACGGCGTGAAGCCAGACCAGTATCGCTCGGCATGGGAGCTCAACTCCGACTATCCAATGGTCGCACCGCGTTATGCGGAAGCCCGCTCTACATTGGCTAAGAAATTAGGGTTTGGGCAAAGACGCTAGAACAACCAGCGTCAGCCGTTGTTTGCCTTGCTAACGACGGCGGGGATTTTCTGTTTCAGTGTTTGGCGAGACGCCCTTCGTCGATGACACGAACTAGAGCGTGTCTCAGTCGGCATGCTTGCAACGAGTTTCGGGTGAGCGACCAGCCCATGAGGTTCTGCATGTAGCGCACGCGATAGAGAATCTCGCAAGCAGCACGAAAACGAGTATCAGGGAAGTCGGTCCAAAGTTTCTGCCCTGTATGCCGATCTATCAAGGCCGAATGGCGGTTCAGCAATTATTCCGTGTGCAATAAATGCCGCACGAACAGTGTTCGAAAAATCATTCGTCTAGAATTATCGACGACAAGTGAGATCAAATTGAACTATTGAAGTACGTGTGCTCAGGTTCCTCAGCTAGAGTTGACTTCGTTGTTGAGCGCTGTCCACTGCTTTTCGGCCCAGTCACCCACTGCATTGACAATTAGGAGACACAATATCAGCATTATCCCAAGCAATATCGAATACTCAAGCATCGAGGCGCCCCGTTCGTCTTTGAGGAATCTTGTCGTCCCGCGGACTACAGCGTTCATGATCTGAGCCCCAATCCAATCCCTGGACTCAAAACTAACAAACCTTCCGTCCACAGACAATAACTCTTCAGCTGGTCTGTCACATTGTGGTGCCAATTCGCGCGAAAATGCGCGCCAGGGGCGGTGCTACCATTCAACCTGAGGGTCGCGGACAGATGGTTGGTAGGATATTTTTCATTGTGTTTGGCATTCTGACAACAGTTGCCGTCACATTGAGTTTCGTCTGGAATATTAGTGCCTGGTGGATGCAGTCCCGTGTTGCATTCATATCTTTTGTTCGACCGACGGCGTTTGAACGGAGCTTCAAGGTGGACCCGAACGGGATTGAGCAAGAGAGATTCAAAGTTCACCGGCAAGTCATCCGCTACGCCGATCCAATCGAAAAGTGAGGTTCAGCAGCTGCGAACTGCCGCGTCACTACAAGGCTGCCGAGTGGTTACAAGGAAAAAATCGACCCGCTCAACGCGGCCTATTGATGACAAACAATTGATCGCCCGGAGTCCTGGATCAGGCCTGATTTTCATGGAGACAAGACCAAACAAATCAGGCTGACTTTAAGATGATCAAGGGTGACTTGAGTTTCAGATGAATCGATCTGAAGTGATATGCTTCAGACCAAGGCAATTTCCCCAGCCGTGAAAAAGCTCTCAGCGGCAACTACATCAACGCGTCGCGAATTAACGCATATACCTCCCGGTCATTAGGAATCGGCAAATCCAACAACAATTCATCATCATCAAGCAAGACCAGCCGCATGTCGTGACCGAAGCATAGGTCATCTATGAAGGTTGACGCATCCTGCACCGACGCGCTTGAAATGGTCAATGTGCCGTCATCTGCATTTTCGATTATGACCCGCACAAGTGATCGAACATCAACCGGTAAGTCAGGCACCCGAATTTGTCCGTCCAGGTAGCCATTTTCCCACTCCGACAACGGACTGGGCTTCAAGAAAAGCCTGAACCCCGGCTCCAACAGACCGGTCCGCCGGGAGAGCTTGGACTCTATCTCAATCTGCAGTGTGTGCGCCGAGCTATCTCCTTTGAGGCCCGCATAACTGCAACGCTTTGTGACGACGCCTTGACGCAAAGACCAGTGAGTATGTGCTACTTTGAGCCTGGCCACTTGTTCTGCTCCTGATATACCTCCTCACTCGAAACCGTTGCCCTCGCACAGCAATACTACCATAAGTTGATGGTCCATCTTTGTTATACTTAAGCCGAATTACGCTACGGAATGCGGTGCGTTTCTAGTGTTCTTACGTTTCCAGCTCACACAAAACTCACAGTTTGAGAGCCTTTGGAGTGCTGGTGTTGGTGTGCAATGAATTCGGCGGATCACAGCACTAATTCACGGCACCCGCGCCGATCCCGGTGATGCTGACGCTTGCCATGATGCAGTACGGCATGCTGTTTCTGACTTATAGCGACATGCACAACGTGATACGGGAAGCCGCGCACTTTTGGTCGGATGCGGAATACGCGACGGAGGAAGAGGCCGCCGAGGCCGATGCCATCGCTCGACAGCGAGACGCTGCCGTTGGCGAAGTGAGGAAATCGTCAGGAAACCGACGACCCAGACGCATCAATATCGGGCACAAGATTTCGTATGGCCGAAAACATGCTGTGAGAGCTCACCCTACCGGCATTTGTATTTGCCGGCCGATACGATCAGACTGGCTGGTCCGTTCCGGACCCAAAGCGCAATCTCAGATGCTGCACTTGTGCGAAAACCAACGCGCCAAATTCGGCCAGTTCCGATGCAAAGGTCCATCGAGCGAAAGGCGGGCCCGCCCAAAGGCGGATATCCAGAACGTACAAGCCGAATATCGCCGCATCCAATGAGTTAGCAAATTTGTCATGTTCATTCAAAACCACAAGTCGAGGAATAGTAGGCACGCTGCGAATCTGAAGCACGGGCATTGCGTCACATAAATCGATCGAAATCTGGTATCTGCGGTGCTATCAGCACGTACCGGCGTATCAAGCCGCGACTTGTCAGGAGAGGCGAAATGGCATTCGACGCCATCATTGTGGGGGGCGGCATCATCGGCTGCACTAGCGCATTCTATCTTGCGCGCAAGGGGTTGAAAGTCGGCATCGTTGAGAAAGGCACAATAGGTAGCGGCACTACAGGCAACACTTTCGCCTGGATCAATGCCACGGCAAAGGTCTTTGACGAGACGTATCATCGGCTCAATGCTTTCGGACAGTCCATCTATTGCAAGCTTGCCGTGGAGTTCGGCGAAGACAAGTTGGGGCTCCACCCGACAGGCGCTCTGGGGGTCGTAAGCAGATCGGACTCAGCAGGCTACCCAGCCGTGAGGGAACAGGCACGCCTGCTGGAAGGGTTCGACTATCCGTTCGCCTGGGTCGGCACGAAAGAGCTTAGGACCATGGAGCCCCATATCGTGTTTCCCGACGATGCCGAGGCGCTGTATTCCATGAGCGACCCTTATCTCGATGCACCCAAGTTCGCGCGTTTCATGGCCGAAAAAGTGTGCGAGCTTGGCGGCACCGTGCTGGAGCAATGCACAGCGAAGGAGTTGCAAGCCACCGATGACGGCGTGGTGACGGGATTGATCACCACTCAGGGGGCGCTTGGTGCACGCAATGTTGTCGTGACAGCTGGCGCCGACACGCCGGACGTCCTGAGTGAGCTTACGGGTTATGAAGGTTTTGCCACCCGTTTTCCCATGCGCCGGGTTCCAGGATTTTTGGTAACGACACCCAGTACGTTACCGCACAAGTTTGTGCGTCACGTCGTTTACATATCGAGCGGAGCCGAATTTCACGTGCAAGGCGCGCCCAACGGTGGCCTCAAAATCGGCTCCGACGATGCCGACGGGATGATCACCGAGGATCAATCACCCGACCAATTGCGGCGGGTGGCCGTCCAGCTGCTGAGACGGGCAAAAGCAGTCATACCGGGATTTGTTGGCGAGGCCTGCATTGACGACTGCGAACTGGGGATCGGTGTCAGGCCCTACCCGGAAGACGGTATGAGCCTGGTTGGTCCCCTGCCCGGCTCCCAAGGTCTGTTCGTCATCGCAACCCATAGTGGCGTCACCCTTGCGCCCGCCTTGGGCAGCCTGATTGCCGAAGCGGTCGCTGATTGCCAAATGCCTGAGGCTCTCCAACCTTTTTCTCTGGAGCGGTTTCAGGCGTTCAGCTAGAGCGTGTCTTTCTCATATGCCCGTTATGTGCGAATTTCGGACCCTCGGATTTCTGTAATTGGCTCTTCGTCAGCATGCGATGCCAGCCCTGGCTAACGCACGATGAGCGTTTGAGGCGATTGCGTCGTTAGAATCTCGCACCCTTGATCGGTCAGCAACGCCGTATTCGATATGAAATAGTCGACGCAATCGGTGTTGGTGAACCAGGAGTGCAAGTGAAACGACATTCCAGGTTTCAACGTCAGCTGAGAATCTGGCGCAAGGCCGGTAACCTTTGAGCCGCCGGTCCAGCTTGGCGGAAAGCCGATACCGACTAGATATCCGCAATGATGCCGTTCATAACCGATCAGACCGGCAGCGCGCGCCACGTCCCGCCAGGCGGCATAGGCATCACCGGATTTTGCGCCGGGCGTAACCGCTGCCGCGATCGCGTCCATACCGTCGATTGCCAGCTGGACCGACTTTTCAACGCCTGTCGGTGCCTTCCCGACATAGACAAGCCGACCCATCGGCGCCTGATACTTCCGGTAGGCAGCACCGATCTCCAGAAATACCGCATCGCCTGTCCGGAAGGTTTCACCGCGCCATGTGGTGTGCTCTTCGCCGAGCCGGGTCGTCGGACGGATGAACGGCCCAAAGCCGGGGTATTCACTGCCCGTCAGACACATCGCATGCTGGCATTCGGCCGCCACTTCGTAATCCGTTGCGCCGTCTCGCACCGCTTCGATGGCTGCAAGCGTGCCGGCGTCGGCAGCCTTTGCAGCGGCGCGTGTGTAGTCCATTTCCAATGGTGATTTGACGAGACGCAGCTCATCCACGATGCCGGACCCATCCTGCCAGTCGGCCTGTGCAGCACCTTGCTTGATCAAATGTGCGACATGCGGCGTAAGAAACAATGTGCGTAGTTCAAGCGCAAGTCGCGCGCTTGCAAGACCCAGTTTCTGTAACGCCCGCAGGACGAAATCCGATGGCTCCTCGTCATCGGCGTGTCCATAGAAGACTGCGTTGCTGACCTGATTTTCGACAGTGATGCGCTCCATGGCGCGGGTGATCAGCGCCAATTCACCGTCTCGCGGCACGACCAGCACATGCGTTGCAAAAAACCCCCAGTGATCCAATCCGGTCAGATAATAGATGTTCTCCGGGCTGGCGATCAGCAGGCCTTCGATATCACGCTCTGCCATAACAGCCCGGACCCTGGAAAGTCGCTCATCAAGTTCAGCGCGAGGGAATACCACATCTGTCGTCATCGCCGTGTTCCCCTCTTAACCGTTCAGGCCGTTGCATAGTTGGACACCGCATGAGGCGCCATGGCTTTGTCGTGTGCGGCAACCGCAGCCTCATCCAGCTCACCGGTCGGTGGCTCATCCCTTATAAAATGGCCAAATCTGTCCTCTCCACGGGCGAGAATTGCAGACATCGGCGGTCCTTGGGTCTGGCGAACATGAACAGGTATATAACGCACCGCCAAGCCAATGCGGGCAGCGTTGGTGTGGTTCGGCCCCGATGCGTGAGCCAGCAGGCAATGATGCAGGGAAATCTGGCCGGCCTTCAGGATCACCGGTACGGCCTGTGTTTCATCGATATCGATAGCGATTTCCTGGCCGCGCGTCAGCGCACTGTCTTCGGCGAAAGTTTCGATGTGGTGCACCTTGTCGTGAAGGTGGCTTCCGGGCAGGAACCGCATGCAGCCATTGTCGGGGTAGACGTCGCTCAAGGCGATCCACGCGGTGCACAATTCGAATGGCTCGAAACCCCAGTAGTTGGCGTCCTGATGCCAATTGATGTGCTTGTGGCTGTTGGCCGGTTTTACGAACAAGTCTGCTGCCTGCATCAAGATGTTCGAACCAATTATCGCTTCGACGGCATCAAGGACCGTTGGGTAGACGGTGAGTGCATAGATCCAGTCAAACAATAGGTGCGCCTTGATGTTCCAGGGATGTTTGAGGTTGGTGGGCGGCGCTGCAACGAGCCGCTCAATCCGGTCTGCCGCATCGTGCGCTGTCTTCGGGGGAACTGCATTGAGCGGAAAGTAGAACCCATTCGCGAAATACTCATTGGCAATTCCCCTGGATTTGGCGGCACTAAGATCGGCGATTGTATTCATTATGAACTATCCTTAGGAGGTGCCGCCGTTCAACAAGTTCGGAACCAGGCCGCATGTGTAGGGGCCACCTTCTGTCAGACCGTGCGCACGCTCCAAGTATTCGGTCATATCACGGGTCCAGGGCCCGCGCCGTCGGTAAGTTGAAGCGCCATCGGCAAACCGGATCGTCAGACGCCCATCGCCATGCTTTGGTGGTGCCGGATCGGGCTTGGCGCGCCCCTGATCGATGACCTGCGAAACGACCTCGAGCCAATGCGCATCAAAAACATTCCGGATGCTGACGACTTCGTCTTGGGCGTAAGTCTCGATGTGTGATGCAGAAATCATACCTATTTCATCAACGCAGCTGGAAGCGCCGGCGCACAGAGACATCCCGGTGTCCATTAGCCGGCATCCAGGAC